>DATAKH010000197.1:0-6912 GCA_036261735.1 Sphingomicrobium sp. | reverse complement strand
AGCCAGCCGCCGAGCACGGGGCCAAGGATCGGTCCGATCATGACCCCGCCACCGAACAGCGCCATCGCCTGGCCGTGCTTCTCGCGCGGGTTGATGTCGAACAGGGTCGCCTGTGCAAGCGGAACGATGAAGGCGCCGCTGACGCCCTGGATGGCTCGGAACGCCACCATTTCGGTCAACGATGTCGCCGTCGCGCACAGCACCGATGCAGTGGTGAAGCCGACGATCGACATCAGCAGCAGCCGCCTTCGCCCGATCCGGTCGGCAAGCCAGCCGCTGATCGGAAGTGCGATCGCCGACGCGACGATGTAGCTCGTCAGTACCCAGTTGATAGTCTCGGGAGTGGCACCGAGGCTCGCCTGCATGTGCGGGAGCGCGACATTGGCGATCGTAGTGTCCAGGACCTGCAGAAGCACGGCCATCATCACGCCGATGGTGACGATGACCCGCTGCCCCTTCGGCAGGGGATGAGTGGCGGTTAGCGCCGTCGCCACAAGCCCGCGCCTATTGGCCGTTGTCGAGATCGACCGTGACGTATGCCGAAAGGCCGGAGATCATCGGCTTCGACGGATGTCCGTCGAACGCGATCCGAACCGGGACGCGCTGGCTGACTTTCACCCAATTGCCGTTGGCGTTCTGAGCGGGAAGCAACGAAAACTCGCTGCCTGTGCCAGCGCCGATGCTCTCGACATGGCCTTCGAATTTCGTCCCGCCAAACGCGTCGATCTCGATTGTCGCGTTCTGGCCGGGACGCATTTCGGCGAGCTGCTTCTCCTTGAAGTTCGCCTCGACCCAGGCACCGTCGCTGTGGACGACTGACAAGGCGCCGACGCCCGACACGATCTGGGTTCCGACCTGCAGCCGGTCGGCATTTGCGATTTCGCCTGCCATCGGAGCGCGAACGACGGTCCGCTCGAGATCTAGCTTGGCCTTGTCCACCGCAGCCTGCGCCTGGGCTATGGACGGCTGCTCCCCGGGGGCAATCGCGGCATGGGCATTGGCGGCGCGGGCCTGCGCGTCGGCAAGCTCGGTTTCCGCCTTTCGAACCTCGTTGAGCGCGTCCTCATAGTCGGCGCGGGTCGTGAACCCCTTCTTGAGCAACTGCTGCTGGCGGTCGAGCGCATTGCGCATGATCTGCAGGTTGGCACGAGCGCCGGTGATGTCGGCGCCCGTGCCGGCAGCTTGAGTTCGTAGCTGGCTCGTCTGGAGCCTCGCAGCCGCAAGCTGTGCCTGCGCCTGCTCGAGCGCCACGTTGAACGGCGCCGGGTCGATCCGGAACAGCACGTCACCGCGATTAACGTGGTCGCCGTTCTTCACAGCGACCGCGATCACCGGCCCGGTCACCTGCGCGGTCACGGAAACGATGTCGGTCTTGACCTGGGCATTGTCGGTGGATTCCGAACCTCCGCTGGTAATCCACAAATATGCGCCGCCGAGAACAAGCAGCACTGGCACGATGAGCATCGCAAAGATGCGCATCCGCGACTTATTCGCCTTCTCGCGTTTGCGCGCGCTCTCTGCGATCTCCGCTGCGGCCTCGGGGACTTCGGCGGGGTCGGCGGCGCGCTCGGCGGTCTCTTGCTTCATCTCGTTCATGCGCGCACCGCCCTGTCGCCCTGCTTGCCGGAACGGGCAATGTTGGCCCGGATCGCGGCAAGGCGTTCTTGCAATTTTCTCAGGTCCGGCTCCTCGATCCCGTCCATCGCCTCGGCGGCGAAATCGTGCGCGAGCGAACGCAGCTGGCTGACCAGTGGTGCCGCCTTCTCGGTCAGCTCAAGCAGCCAGGCCCGGCGGTCGGAAGGGTCCGGCTTGCGCTCGACCAAGCCAGCCTCCTCGAGCCGGTCGACGATCCGGCACAGGGTGATCGGCTCCATGTCCAGCCGCTCGGCCAACTCGACCTGCCGCAACCCCGGCTCTCGCTTGAGCCGGGCGAGAACCCGCCACTGCGGCCGGGTTACGCCGAGGGTCGCGGCGCGCTGGTCGAAAGCCCGGCGAAGCGAGCGCGCGGTTTCGTTGATTTCGAATAGCAGCTCTTCCATTGCGCGCCCATATAATAAGCACGCTTACTAAATCAACGAGCAGGTGAGAGCTCCTGGCCGGCGAGGACTCGCGTTGACGCTTAACTGGCGAGCACCTAATTCGCCGTCGCCACGCGGGTATGATGTAGTGGTAGCCTGTCAGCTTCCCAAGCTGAACGCGCGGGTTCGATTCCCGCTACCCGCTCCAATTTTGCGACCTGCCGGGGGCAGGTTCGAAATTGGAGCGCACGCCGCAAAGCGGCGGGGCGACAGCTATTCTGCCACCACCTTGACATCGGCTTCCTTCAGCCGCTTCCGAAGCTCGTTCGCGCAGCGGTTCGCCAGCGCCTCATCGTCCGACCGCACTACGAAGTCGGCGCCGTATCCGCCTTCGCGATAGAATGGATAGCTTCCGATCGAGACCCCCGGATGCTCGTCCTGAACCTGCTTGAGCAGCTCGGCGACATCGCTTTCGGCGGCATTCGCGCGCACCGTCACCGACACCATCGGGCGGCCGCCTTCGAGCTTCCCGTCGAGCGCCTCCAGCATCGCCTTGGCGATGTAGGGCACACCAGCGAGAATATAGACATTGCCGATTCGAACCCCCGGAGCACCTGACGTGGGATTGGGGATCAACTCCGCTCCGTCGGGGACCCGCGCCATCCTCAGCCGCGATTCGGTGAGGCCGGGCGGCCGATCGCGGTAATAGTCCTCCAGCACTCGACGAGCTTCAGGGTGGATTACGACCGGCACCCCGAAGGCGGCTGCGATCGAATCCACCGTGATGTCGTCGTGAGTCGGGCCGATCCCGCCGGTGGTGAAGACATAGTCGTGATCTGGCCGAACCGCGTTCACGGCGGTGACGATCGCGCTCTCCTGGTCGGGGACCACGCGCACTTCCGAAAGGCGAATGCCCTGCCCGTTGAGCCATTGCGCGACCTGGGCAATGTTCTTGTCCTCGGTGCGGCCGGAAAGAATTTCGTCGCCGATAACGACGAGCGCGGCAGTCCATATCCTGGATGTATCGGGCAAGTCGCGGCAGCTCCTATCGCTGGTCGGTCTGGAGGGCAGCCATCGCTCGAAGGTCCCACCGAATCTGCAATGGTTCGGCAGTCGCCTTGCGATAGGCACCGATGTGGATGTGCGGGGCCCTTGCCATGCCGTTGTTACCGACGAGCGCAATCGACTGGCCGGCCGTCACGCGGTCGCCAATCTTGATCCTGGCCTGCGTAATATGGGCGAGAGTCACCAACACTCCGTCGTCGCGCATGATTTGAATCATGCTCGCGGGTGGCTTGCCCATTTCGCCTGGTATGTTCTCGTTTTCCTTCTCGAAAATCCCTGCGACCGTTCCGTCTGTCGGTGAAAGGACTTCGGCATGCCAGCCGTACCAATCGGAGTTGGTGGCGCCGTTTGTCCTGAAGGGCCGCACAAATCCCCTCTCGCCATCAAGGCCGGAGACGATTTCGCAGTCCGTTCCGAGCGCATCGCCGGCCATAGGGAGCTGCCCAAAGGGGTGCTCGGTGCAGGCAAAGGGATCTCGAAACACGGGAGCGAGCAACAGCTCGCCGATCGGCCCCGCCACTTCGGCCGCCTTAGGCGGGATAATGATCGGGGGGTTGGCGCCGAGCGATGAAAGCTGCAACGCCATCAACAGCAGTGTATGCATAGCCGCTCCTGGAACACCTCTCGCCTCCGGTGACTTATCGGCTCCGAATGCCTATCTAGGCGCCATGACTCAATATATCACCGTCGCCGCCGACGATCGCGTCGAGGCCCGCAACGGCGTCATCAAGCTCCATGGCCCGGAGGGATTCGAGGGCATGCGCCGCGCCGGCCGGCTCGCGGCCGAGATCCTCGACGCGCTTGCTACCCATGTCGTCCCGGGAGTCACCACGGGTGAGCTGGACTCGATCGTCTACCGGATGACCACAGAGGGAGGCGGAGTTCCGGCCACGCTCGGCTACCGCGGCTTCACCAAGAGTTGCTGCACCTCGATCAACCACGTCGTTTGTCACGGAATTCCAGGCGACCGGGTCCTCAAGGACGGCGACGTCGTCAATATCGACGTCACGCCCATTGTCGACGGCTGGCACGGCGATACTAGCCGGATGTTCCTGGTCGGCGACGTGCCGATCAAGGCGAAACGGCTAGTCGACATCACCTACGAATGCCTGATGCTCGGACTCGAGCAGGCGAAGCCCGGCAACCGGATGGGCGACATCGCCAATGCCATACAGAGCCACGCCGAACGGCACCGCTACAGCGTCGTCCGGGACTTCTGCGGGCACGGCGTCGGGCGGCTGTTCCACGACAGCCCGGAAGTGATCCACGCCGGCAGGCCCGGCAGCGGCCCCGAGCTCAAGCCGGGAATGTTCTTCACCGTCGAGCCGATGATCAACATCGGCCGCGCGGACGTGAAGCTGCTCGAGGACGGCTGGACCGCGGTCACACGCGACCGGTCGCTTTCGGCGCAGTTCGAGCATTCGATCGGAATCACCGAAACCGGCTGCGAGATTTTCACCAAAAGCCCGACCGGGCGAGACAGGCCGCCTTACGCCTGAACCGGCGTCGGGGGTCCCGCACAATGGCCGCCAAGTCGCGCCAGGGCCGAGTGATGATCTTCGTCCACGACCTGCGGGCGAGCGGCGTGGTTCGCAACACGCTTGCGATCGCGCGGCGCGTTTCCGAGGATCACGAAGTGATGCTCGTCGCACGATACGGCAACGGTCTTCTTGCGGAAGACGCCGAGACTGGCATCCACTCCGTGCGCACCCTCTTCCCCGCAGGCCGGTCGGGACCGCTTTGGTCCGCCGCGCTCCGGCTCAGGTCGCTGGTACGGGAATGGCAGCCGGACGTTCTGCTCTCCACCGGCAATCGCGGCCATTGGGTGGCGCGGCTCGCGCTGGTCGGCCGAAAGCTGCCGCTTCGGCTGTTCCGGATCAGCAACAGCGTCGAGGCGGGCAGGAAGGACTTCGGCCTGCGCAGAATCGCCTCTCAACTTCTCTCACGAGGCGCCGATACCCTGTTCCTGGTCGGAGAAGCGACTGGCGGGTCGCGCGCATTCGCCGAGGCAATCGCGGACGGACGGGCGAAGTCCGTTCCCAGCGGAGTCGATCGCGAGCGGGCGCGCAAGCTCGCCGCGGCGGCAGCTCCGGCGGACTGGCCGGGAGATGACCTTCCGGCAGTCCTTTCGATAGGCCGCCTCGCTCCGCAGAAGGACTTTCCGACCCTTATCCGCGCCGCGGCAATCGCTGCGCGGCAACGGCCGCTTCGGCTTGTCATTGTCGGCAAGGGCGATCGAACCGTCATAGCCGGCCTGCGTCAGCTCGCCACCGCCGAAGGCCTCGACCTCCGCCTCCCGGGCGAAAGCGACAATGTGTTCGCCTGGCTGGGACGCTCGGCAGTTTTCGTCCTTCCCTCGCGCTGGGAGGGCTCGTCGCTTGCCCTGCTCGAAGCGCTGGCCGTCGATGTGCCGGTCGTCGCTACGCGCGAAGCGGGCGATTCCGTGCAGGTGCTGGACGATGGCCGGTACGGATTGCTGGTCGACGCCGGAGAAGCCGAGGCGATGGCGGATGCGATTCTTCGCCAGCTGTCGCCGGAGCAGGTGCGGCCGGGCGAACGCGCGGCGCACTATGACATTGAGGTGACGCTGGAGCGCTATGCGGTTGGCGTCGACGAAGCTGTCGCCCGGGCCGCGGCCCTTCGCGCCTCAGTCGTCGCCGGCAGCGCGGGGTAGCTGCGCCGCCGCCGATTTCGTCAGCGATCCGCCCCAGGCGACAATGTCCTCGGGCCGGTCGATCTCTGTCCAGGCACCATGCTGGAAGCTGACGGCATGCACCGGGCGGTCATGGGCGACCCGATTGACCACGGCATGGTGGAACGCCTGCGGCCCCTCGACCTCCCCGATCACCGATTCGAGCGCCTTGCGATAAACTTCCGATCCCTCGCCGGACCAGGCGACGAAGCCCAGCGACCGATGATGCGCGAGGAGCGGGCTAAGCTCTTTGCCGACGGCGACAATCCGCTCATTATCGATTCGGACGAGCATGTCGTCGGGCGCGGGCGAGCCGAGCGGTTCCACGAACAGGTTCAGGCCGGGCTCGAGGCGCTCCAGGCCGTCGGCCACCAGCGCCGGATCGTAGACCGTATCGCCGTTGAGCAGGCAGAACGGACGGTCGAGCACATGCCGGGCGGCCCACACGCTGCCGATGCTGCTCGAGATCGCGAAGAAGGGATTGAACAGCAGCTCCGGCCGCTCGGCATCCTGCCAGCGGTCCTCGACGAACTCGGTCAGCCGGTCGAAGCGATAGCCGCCGACGATGGTGATGCCCGCAACCCCGGCCGCGCGCAGGGCGTCGACCTGGTGCTCCAGGATCGTTCGCCCGCCGACCTCGATCAGGCACTTGGGCCGATCCGCGGTGAGCGGAAGCAGCCGCGAGCCGAGCCCGGCGGCGAGCAGGATGGCATTGGGCATTGTCATGGCGACCGCCCTTCGCTCGAAACTGTGGCAATGCTGCGGCAGTCGAGTGGCGGCGCCGCACTGCTTGCGATACCCCTGCCCCCACTCCTATTGAACATTCTGGTCCGCCAACCGCCGGGATCGCCGAATTGAAAAAGATCGAAGCCGTCATCAAACCATTCAAGCTCGACGACGTGAAGGACGCGCTTCACGAGGTCGGGGTGTCCGGCATCACGGTGACGGAAGTGAAGGGCTTCGGCCGGCAGAAAGGCCATACCGAGCTGTATCGCGGTGCCGAATATGTGATCGACTTCCTGCCCAAGGTGAAGGTCGAGATCGTCCTCCCGGACGAGCTGGTCGAGGCTGCCGTCGAGGCGATCCGCAAGGCCGCCCAGACCGGCCGCATCGGCGACGGCAAGATCTTCGTGATCC
>DATAKH010000022.1:0-9404 GCA_036261735.1 Sphingomicrobium sp. | reverse complement strand
CTCGTCGTGCATCGGCATCGCCCGGCCGAGCGTCCAGCGATATTCGCCGCTTCGGTGGCGAAGGCGATATTCGATCTCGTAGGGCTCCCCGGTGGCGAGGCTGTGCCGCCACTTCTCCCACGCCAGCCCCTGGTCGTCGGGGTGGAACATGCCGTTCCACGCTTCGCCGTCGGTCGAGCCCATGGGAACGCCGGTGAATTCGTACCAGCGGGCGTTGTAATAATCGTGATAGCCGTCGGGGAGCGTCGACCACACCATGTGGGGAAGCGCGTCGGCCAGAGTCTCGAATCGCGCGTCGCTCTCGCGGAGAGCATTTTTGGCCGCGATCAGCTCTGCTTCTAGTTGTCGGGTAGGTACGCGAGGGCTCCTTCACGCGGCGATCACGCTCGATGCCGCTAACGGCCGTAACGACCGGAGTAAAGCGCCAAATCAGCGCCTTAGCACGACTTTCGTTCGTGCGGGCGCTTCCCGATCCCGCGGCGGCACCCGGCTCATTGCATGACCGGGAAGGCGGCGGGCGCTTCCCAGTCAAGGACGCGGCTGCTATTTCCGGCCCGTGCAAAATTTGATCGTCGCCTTCCTCGCCGGCATGGCGGTGATGTATTTGTTGAACGCCATTCGCTGGCGGAAAACGCGAAGGTGGGTGCGCAAACGCTGGGAAACCTACCAGGCTGAGTTCCGCCGGCGGAACAGGCGGAGGAAGAAGCACGGTTAGCCCGCGTTCGCGCTGTTGCGGCGCCGCTTCGCATCGGCGCGGCTGCACTCGGCGCGCAGTAGCCCAAACCATTCGTCCCTGAGCGCTTCCTCCTGTGCAAACGGGGTTTGCGGAAGTGCTTCGGCCTTCTAGTTGAAGCCAATGCCTCACCACACTCCACTCATTGGCACGATCGTGGCGGGGCTCGTCGCCGCGTTCGTCCTCGGGGCCATCGCGCACCGGCTGAAGGTGTCGCCGATTGCGGGTTACCTGCTCGCGGGCGTCCTTGTCGGGCCATTTACTCCGGGATTCGTCGCTGACGGCAATCTCGCGGCCGAGCTGGCCGAGATCGGCGTCATCTTGCTGATGTTCGGCGTCGGGCTGCACTTCTCACTTCGCGATCTGCTGTCAGTCCGGAAGATCGCATTGCCGGGTGCTGCTGTTCAGATCGCTGTCGCCACCTCGATGGGAATGATCCTTGCGGAGGTGCTCGGCTGGGGACTGCTAAGCGGGCTCGTTTTCGGCATGTCCCTGTCCGTCGCGAGCACCGTCGTGCTGCTTCGCGCACTCGAAAGCCGCAACCTGCTCAACACCGACCGGGGCCGGATCGCGGTCGGATGGTTGATCGTCGAGGATCTCGCGACGGTTCTCGCGCTTGTGCTCCTGCCCGCGATAGCGGTCGCGGCAACGAGCGCCGACGATGGTGCAACTTCGATCGGAATGTCCTTCTCGGTGACTTTGGTGAAGATCGTCGGGTTCGTCGCGTTCATGCTCATCGTCGGCAAGCGCGTAATTCCCTGGGCACTTCATTGGGTCGTGCATACCGGATCACGAGAGCTGTTCAGGCTCGCCGTCTTGTCAATCGCGTTGGGCGTCGCATTCGGGGCGGCGCTCGTCTTTGACGTATCCTTTGCGCTCGGCGCCTTCTTCGCCGGGATGATCCTGGGCGAAACCCAGCTCAGCCGGAGGGCGACCGAGGAGACGCTGCCGCTGCGTGACGCCTTCGCCGTCCTGTTCTTCGTATCGGTCGGAATGTTGTTCGATCCGGCAGTTCTTTTGGAGCAGCCGCTCCCGCTGCTTGCCACTGTCTCCATCATCATCGTCGGCAAGTCCGTGGCGGCTTACGCAATCGTGAAGGCATTTAGATACGACAACCAGACGGCGATCACCGTTTCCGCCAGCCTCGCGCAGATCGGCGAGTTCTCGTTCATCCTCGCCAACCTTGGCACGGACCTGAACATTCTGCCCGCCGCGGCACGCGACCTGATCCTTGCGGGCGCGATCATTTCAATCCTCCTGCACCCTTTGATCTTCGGACTTGCCGCAAAGCGGGTGCGAAGAGCAGCCGAGGCGTCAGAGGTCGAAGCGCCGTCCGAAAATATCATCGTGGTCGGTTATGGCAGAGTCGGCAAGCTCGTCAGCCGGCGACTGCGAAGTGCCCGGCGCAATTTCGTCCTTATAGACGACCAGTTCGACGTGGTCGAACTAGCGAGACAGGCTGGCGTCGAAACGGTCCGCGGCAATGCGGCGTCTCGTGAAATCCTGATCGATGCCGGCATCGAGCGCGCATCGCACCTTTTGATCGCAATCCCCGAGGGCTTCGAGGCGGGTGGCATTGCCGAGGTGGCGCGCAAGCTGAACCCGGGTATCAGCATCATCGCCCGAGCACACTCGGCCGAGGAAGTTCAGCACCTTAAGGATCACGGAGCGAACCGCGTCATAATGGGCGAAGACGAGATTGCCCGGCAGATGATTGCCGCCTCCGCTTGATCAGTTGCCAGGCACCGCGTTGCACGGAGCAAGTTTGAGCGAGCCGTCCGTAAGCCGATAGCGGCCATCCACGGTTTGGATCGCCTGGCTGTCGGGCCAGTTCCCGCCTGCTTCGGGAGGGAGGACGTTGAGCCCCGGAGCGATGGTCACGGTCCGTGCGCGCCGCAGATGGAACTCGATCACATCGAGGTCTGGGCTGAGCGAATAGGGGGAGAAGAGTCCGGTCTTTCGAGAGAAGCGGTAATTACGCTGCCAGCCATCGAGTCCGCCGACGCACGGGTGCTGCGCCAGCTGTTTTTCGAGCCGCTGGATGTCGGGAGACTCCGGAACCGCGCTGTCGTCGACCACGGTGCAGCCGGCGAGCAGGAAAACAGCAGCGCCTGCGATCCGGATTGCCATGGAGCAGCTATGTCATGGACTCGTCAGCAACTCAAAAAATGTCGACGGCTCGTCGCCGGCCGCTACGCGTCTATGGCGCCTTCGTCCAGGGCCGCCGCGCTGTTCTGGATGAACTCAAAGCGCTTCGCGGGGTCGCGGCCCATCAGCCGCTCAACCAGATCTTTGACCGGCTGGCGGTCCTGATATTCGCCGGGAAGCGTGATCTTGATGAGAGAGCGGGTGTCCGGGCTCATCGTCGTTTCCTTCAATTGCGCCGGGTTCATCTCGCCGAGGCCCTTGAAGCGGCTGACGTCGACGCTCTTGCCCTTGAACTCGGTGGCCTCTAGCTCGGCGCGGTGGGCGTCGTCGCGGCGGAGAAAGCGGCGTAGAATGCGCCGATCTGAGGGGACGAACAAGGCGGGTCCGGGATTAAATCGGGGACGACGGGGAGCGCGGAAGTGTCGTCACCCCGGACTCGATCCGGGGTCTGCCTGACTTTCTACCGCTTTGAGAACAAGGACGAGCTGATCCATGAGGTGAATCCGACCTGGCGCGATTTTGCGGAGGATTTCGGGTTTGCTGCGTTGCCGTTGAAGTGAAGGCGAGTCCCGGCTCAAGGCCGGAATGACGAGAAGGGGCGGAGACCGGGATGAGCGGCGAGAATTGGCATGAGGAGCGAGATCGGCTGGTCAAGCTGCTTGCAGACATCGAGTCCGGCAAGGTGACGCACATCGACCAGGACCAGCTACGGGAGCTTCAAGCGACAAACCCCAAGGCCATCGAGATGGTGAAGGCGCGGCTTGCGAAGCTCAACGTGCGACTGGGCGACCGCCACTCCTGACCGCACATCCCGGCAAGCCGGTCGCGACATCGATCCGACCCGCCCGCGACTTGATGCAGGTTAGGGGGTTGCCCGGCAATCGTGTATGACGATGGCATCACCGGCCTTTCGAATCGGCGCGCCGGTGGCTGAGAGATACGACGCTCCCCGCCTGCTGGAGCAACCTTTATCAAGCCGCCTTCCGACCTAATCCAAGCGCAATCGCTGGCACTGGCGATCGTCGATACCTTGCCCGAACCTTTCCTGGTGCTCGACGACACACTCCATTTGCTTGCCGGAAGCCGCTGCTTCTACGTAGTTTACGGCGAGGATCCGCTAAAGGCGCCCGGCACTTCGCTGTTCGACCTCTCCGGCGGCCAGTGGGACATTCCGGGACTTCGCCAACTGCTCAAATCCGTCGTCGACACCCGCGAGTCGGTCAACGGTTTCGAATTCGAGCAGGACTTCGCCAAGGTCGGAATACGGACCGTCCAGCTCAACGCGCTGCCCTTACGCGACGAAAGCGGGACCAGCCGGATGGTGCTGCTTGCGATCAAGGACATCAGCGAGCGCCGCGCCGCCGAGCAGGAGAAGCAGCGGCTCCTGGAGCATACCGAGGAGCTGCTGGAGCAGCAGAAGACGCTCCTTCGCGAAATGCGGCACCGGATCGCCAACAGCCTGCAGATTATCGCCAGCATCCTGCTGCTCAAGGCCGGCTCGGTCGCGTCCGAGGAAACCAAGAACGAGCTTCGAGCGGCGCACCAGAGGGTGATGTCGGTGGCGGCGGTGCAGAGCCACTTGCAGGCTTCGGACGGAATCGAGCGGATCGAGATGGGTCCCTATCTGACGAAGCTGAGCGCCGGGCTGGCGGCTTCGATGATCGACCCCCGGCAGGACGTCGAGATCAGCGTCGAGGCGGGGGCTGGAGCACTTCCGTCCAGCGATGCTGTCAGCCTCGGGCTGATCGTCACCGAGCTGATCATCAACGCCATCAAATATGCGTTCCCGCAAAGCCGCTCCTCCGCTCACGTCCGGGTGAGGTTCGAAATGGCAAGGTCGGACTGGAAGCTGACGGTTTCGGACAACGGGACCGGCAGGCTCGAAAAGGTGGAGGAAAGCGAGTCCAGCGGCCTCGGCACAGTCCTGGTGGCCGCGCTGGCCAAGCAGCTGAAGGCGCAGATCGTCGAGAAATCGTCAGCCAAGGGCCTTGAGATCGCCGTCACGAAGGCGACCTTCCAGCCGAGCGTGGAGCGCGCGGTGGCGGTCAATGCGTGATACCAGCTTCCTGCTGGCGCTTTGCGGGATGGTGTTCCTCGCCGTGGCCGCGCTGGCGTGGTTCCGGATCATCCGCAAACCGGACGAGCAGCCGCCGACAAAGAAGGACGACCGGCGCTCCGAATTGGCGGCCAAGGTGGTCGTGGTCGCTTTCGGCCTGAGCGCCGTCGCCGCGGTCATCGCAATCGCCGGGTGGATCTGGAGGTAAGCCGCCGATCAGGCGTCGATCTCGTCCTCGTCGAGTGCGCTGGCGCGACTCTGGATGAACTCAAACCGTTTCGCCGGGTCGCGCCCCATGAGGCGGTCGACGATGTCCCTCGCGGCGTGGCGCTCCTCGTACTGCGCGGGAAGCGTGATCTCGATGAGGCTGCGGGTCGCCGGGCTCATGGTGGTCTGTTTGAGCTGGTTCGGGTTCATTTCGCCGAGGCCCTTGAAGCGGCTGACTTCGACCTTCTTGCCCTTGAACTCGGTGGCTTCGAGCTCGGCGCGGTGGGCGTCGTCGCGGGCGTAGAGGGTCTTGGCGCCGCTTGAGAGGCGGTAGAGCGGGGGCTGGGCGAGGAACAGGTGCCGGCGCTGCACCAGCTCGGGCATTTCCTGGAAGAAGAAGGTCATCAGAAGCGTGGCGATGTGGGCGCCGTCGACGTCGGCGTCGGTCATGATGATGATGCGCTCGTAGCGGAGCGAATCCTCGTCGAACTTGTCGCGGACGCCGCAGCCCAAGGCGAGCTGGAGGTCGGCGATCTCGCTGTTTGCGCGGATCTTGTCCTGAGTGGCCGAGGCGACGTTGAGGATCTTGCCGCGGATAGGCAGGATTGCCTGCGTTTTCCTATCGCGCGCCTGCTTTGCCGAGCCGCCGGCGCTGTCGCCTTCGACGATGAACAATTCGGTGCCCTTGGGGTCGTCGTTGGCGCAATCGGTGAGCTTGCCCGGGAGGCGGAGCTTGCGGGCGCTGGTGGCGGTCTTGCGCTGCACCTCGCGCTCGGCGCGGCGCTTCAGGCGCTCGTCCATGCGCTCGACGATCGATCCCAGGAGCGCGCGGCCGCGGTCCATGTTGTCGGCGAGATAATGGTCGAAATGGTCGCGGACGGCGGCCTCGACGAAGCGCGCGGCCTCGAGGCTGGTCAGGCGGTCCTTGGTCTGGCTCTGGAAATGCGGGTTGCGAATGAAGACGCTGAGCATCAGCTCGATGCCGTTGAAGACATCGTCGGCGGTGATGTTCTTCGCCTTTTTGTCGCCGACCAGCTCGCCGAACGCGCGGATGCCCTTGGTGAGCGCGGCGCGTAAGCCCGCCTCGTGGGTGCCGCCGTCGGGCGTGGGGATGGTGTTGCAGTAATAGCTTTGCGCGCCGTCGGAATAGAGCGGCCAGGCGACCGCCCATTCGGCGCTGCCCTGATTGTCGGGGAAGTCCTGGCGGCCGGTGAAAGGCTCGGCGGTGACGCAGGGGCGCTCGCCGAGCTGCTCGCGGAGGTGGTCGGCGAGGCCGCCAGGGAATTGGAAGACGGCCTCGGCGGGCACGCTGTCGCCGGCGAGGGCGGGATCGCAGTGCCAGCGGATTTCGACGCCGGCGAAGAGATAGGCCTTGGAGCGGGCGAGCTTGTAGAGGCGATCGGGGCTGAACTTCGCGTCGGCGCCGAAGATTTCCGGGTCCGGCGTGAAGGCGACGGTGGTGCCGCGGCGGTTGGATGTGGCGCCGACTTCTTCGAGCTTGGAGGTGGCGAGGCCCTTCGCGAAGCTCTGGCGGTAGAGGACACGCTCGCGGGCGACCTCCACGATCGTCTCGGTCGAGAGCGCGTTGACGACGCTGACCCCGACTCCGTGGAGGCCGCCGGAGGTGCTGTACGCCTTGCCCTCGAACTTCCCGCCCGAGTGGAGCGTGGTCATGATGACCTCCAGCGCCGACTTGCCGGGGAAGCGGGGGTGCTCCTCGACCGGGATCCCGCGGCCGTTGTCGGTTACGGTGAGGCGGTTGCCGGGCTCGAGCGTGACCTCGATGCGCGACGCGTGGCCGGCGACCGCCTCGTCCATCGCATTGTCGATGACCTCGGCGGCGAGGTGGTGGAGGGCGCGCGCGTCGGTGCCGCCGATGTACATTCCGGGGCGGCGGCGGACCGGCTCCAGCCCCTCCAGAACCTCGATCGAGGCGGCGTCGTAATTATCGGACGAAGTGGGTGCTGACGAAGAGGAAAACAGATCGGACATTACAGGAACGCTATAGGGCCGCGTTTCGAGCCGTGCCAACTGGGCGATTAGGTGTTTTCCACAGTCTTGAAATCGCAAACTGCAGTTCCAAAATTTTCGCGTGCCGGGCGCCAAACGGGCCCGGTGACGGGGCTGTGAACCCGGGCCGTCACGGGAATGAATCCCGTGACGTCAGTCCTGTCCCGCTTCGCGGGCAGGCTGGCCGGCTCTCGCCAGCTCTTCGCGCTGCTCCGGCGGCGCGGTGCGCCGGCGTCGCTGCGCTCGGAGGCTCTAGCTCCGCCTTGTTGCTCAAGAAGGAGGACAAGACATGCGTAGTGCTTTCGACTTTTCACCCTATCGCCGTTCCGCGGTCGGATTCGACCGGCTGTTCGACATGCTCGAGAACAGCAGCCTTGGAAACGGCGGCGAGAATTATCCGCCGTTCGACCTGATCAGGACCGGTGAGCACGACTACCGGATCGAACTCGCGGTGGCCGGGTTCAAGCCGGACGAGATCGACATCACCGCCCAGCAGAACGTGCTGGTCGTCAGCGGAAGGAAGAAGGAGGAGTCCGGCGAAGAGGGCTCCGACTACATCTACCGCGGGATCGCGACCCGCTCGTTCGAGCGGCGGTTCGCGCTTGCCGACCATATCCAGGTCCGCGGTGCTGACATGAAGGACGGCCTTCTGTCGATCGAGCTGGTCCGCGAAATCCCCGAGGCGATGAAGCCAAAGAAGATCGAGATCGGCGGCGGCTCCGAAAAGCGTGAGCGGTCGGCGATCGGTGGCGGCGAGGAGCCGGCATCGAAGCAGACGCTCGACGCAAAGCCGGAGCGCGAGAGCGCTTAAGGCAGTACAGGCGTGACAAGCCCCGGGGGGGTCTCCTCCGGGGCTTTTTTCAAGGGCCGGTTCGAAGCTCGTCCATCAGGTCCGATCGCTCGATGAAACGGGCGATCCGGTCGCCGACCTTGCGGGCGCCGCTCGGCGTGTTGTGGGCGTAATCGAAGAAATCGCCGTCGTTGAAATCCGTGCCGTACAGGTCGACCAGGCGACGCTCTCCGCATTCGTCGCGCATCGCCCGGTTCAGCTGCCGAAGCGAATAATCATAGTCGAGGCCGCCATAGGCCGGATGCCCGGACTCGCCGCCGAAATAGGGCTCGACGCCGCGCTTCCGGCCATCGACCGACCGGACCATCCGGTGCGGCTGGGTGACGCACAGGACTTCGGCGCCGTCGGCGCGGGCATAGTGCAGCATCTGCTGAAGCCGCTTGCGAAAGGCGGCGGCGTTGCGGGCTGCGCGCTCGGGGGTGTCGGCCGCCAGCCTTTCCTGCGGAAAATCGGCGGTCCGCCAGTCGACGCGGCTGTGACCGCCATGCGCCGGCCTGGTTCCCAACAGGCTATCGAGTGTGTCGCGAACCCACAGGCCCAGCTGAACCACGTGGAACCGCCTGATGGGATTTCCGTATCCCGCCCCCACCTTGGTTTCGAAATCGCCCGGACCGGCGCGGGTGAAGTCGGCGTCGTTGATGCCGATATAGAAGACGAACAGCTTCGGCTCGAGGCCGGGGATCAATGGGAACCAGTCGCGGAAAGCTCGAAGATGGCCATGGGTGCTGTGGCCGTCGATCCCCGCGTTGCTGACGCAGATGTCGCGGCCCGCCGCCTGTGCCAGGTCCCTTTGCATCACCGCCTGGTAGGTGGCCTCCTGGGCGAGGAACCGCTGGTCGGTGGTCGAACCCCCGACCGTCAGGATGTCGATATCGGCGGGCGAAGCGCAGTCGTCGCGGAGGCCATATTCGTCGCGCACATAGCGGACGGTCGGGCTGTTCCAGTCGTAAAGGTTGGAAACCCGGTATTCGTAGGTGCGGCTGCGGACGAGGTTCAGGCGCAGCGTGCTGCCCCAGCCGCCATCCGTCAGCCGGAGGAAGATCTCGGCCCCGGCGAGCAGGACGGCAAGCGCAACCGACCAAATGATCGCCAGGAAAGCGAGCTTCCTAGTCCAGCTCATAGCGCTCGTAATATTCATCGCGGAGCGCCGGGTCCTGATCGGCTTTCCCAAGCAGGCAATTGCCGATTACGAGCATGTCGATGTCGGTCGCCATGAAGCAGCGGAAGGCGTCCGCGGGCGTGCAGACGATTGGCTCGCCGCGGACGTTGAACGACGTGTTGACCAGAACCGGGCAGCCGGTCAGCTCCGCGAAGCGGCTGATGAGCCTGTGGTAGAGCGGGTTGGTGTCCCGGTGCACGGTTTGGATCCGGGCGCTATTGTCGACGTGAGTGACTGCCGG
>DATAKH010000168.1:0-2900 GCA_036261735.1 Sphingomicrobium sp. | reverse complement strand
CGCAAAGACCTTGAAGCGCCTGCCGGTCGACCAGCCCTTGCGCCAGGCAATGAGCGGCCATGGATACAGATCGGCCAGTGCCGCCGCTGGGCCCGTTTCGGTCACGATGTCGCTGCGCCAGAATGCATTGGGCGAGCAGCGGATCGACCTGACCGAGATGCAGCTAAGCGAGGAAGATCACGTCAGGGCCAGGGAAATGGCGCTTCTCGCGGTAAGCAGGATCACGCCCGACACGGCCGTCGCGCTCGGCATTTCGCAGACCGGCCGCACCTTGCAGCAGCAGCTCGCCGAGACCTCGGAAAACGCCTTCCTGGTGGCGCGCGACCCGATGAGCCGCGCCGGCTTCCATCCCAGACCCTTCGCAAGCATCGGCGTTCGGCACAGTTTCGGTCCAGTGGCACTGAGCGTCACAAGCGAGCGCGGCAAGGCCGTCACGACCTTCGAGCGAGCGCACGACACGCCTGGCTACACGATCAATTCTGTAACGCTGGACGCAAGGCAGGGCGCTGCCCGATTCAGCCTCGGCGCTTCGCATCTGAGCGAAGACGAAACAGTGCTGGGCAGCCGCTTTTCACCGCTGCTCGCCACGGGCGGAGCGCGAACGACGTTCGTTGACGCCGCAGCGGCCGTCCGGCTGGGCCGCGGCTGGGCGCTCCACGGCTCCTATCGCCGCGGCTGGACGTGGGCGCGCGGAAGCGGCGGACTGGTCGACAACGGCCACCTCGCCAGCCAAGCGTTTGCTTTCGACGTGTCGAAGCAGGGGCTGTTCGCCATCGACGACACATTGGCGTTTCGACTGATGCAGCCGCTGAGGGTTACCAGCGGCGGCTTCAGGCTCTCGGCGCCAGTGAGCTACGATTACGAGTCACGAACCGCGCTCTATGGCGATCGACTGCTAAGCCTCGCCCCGGGCGGACGCGAGCTCGACTTCGAATTCGCTTATGGCCTGGGACTGTTCGGCGGACGCTTCGACTTCAATGGGTTCGTTCGGACCGAGCCCGGCAACGTGCGTTCCGCAAAGCGGGACGTCGGCGCGGCGATCCGCTTCACGCTGAGCGAGTAGCGGCGCAGCGGAGCCAAGGCGCCTAATTGCCAACGGCCGCGAAGTGAAGCACCCTCCCCGCTCGAGCAGGGGGGAGGTCATTCATGCCGTACAGTCCGATTCTCGTGCCGGTGGTGGCGCTGGTCGCCTGGACGCTGCTGATGCAGGTCTGGATGTACGCGACACGATTTGCCGCGATGAAGCGCGCCGGAATCAGCCTCAAGGGCCGGGTGGGCACGCGCGGCGGTGCGCTGGAAGGCGCCATTCCCGACGAAGCCAACTGGAAAGCCCACAATTACAATCATTTGATGGAGCAGCCGACGATCTTCTACGCAATCGCGCTGACGCTCGCGTTGATGGGTTTCGGCGACGGCATCAATTTCTGGCTGGCCTGGGGCTATGTCGGCCTACGGATCGTCCACAGCATCCTTCAGGCGACGGTGAACGTGGTCACCTATCGCTTCCTGGTTTTCACGCTCGCGTCGCTGTGCCTGCTCGGGCTGACGACCCATGCGGCGCTGCGAATGCTCCACGATTGCGGGATCCTGCACTTCTAGCGCGAGAAGCAGCCGGCGAGTTCGACGTGGGTCGACCAGCGAAACTGGCCGACGGGCCTCACCCAGTCGAGCGTGTAGCCGCCCTCGGCGAGTGTCCTTGCATCGCGCGAGAACGTAGCGGCATTGCAGCTGACGTAGGCCACGCGGGCCACCGATGACGCCGCGATCCGTCCAACCTGCTGGGCGGCGCCGGCTCGCGGCGGGTCGAGGATCACGGTCTCGAACCGTTCGAGCTCTCGTGCATCCAGCGGACGGCGGTAGAGGTCGCGGTGCTCGACGGCCAGATTGGGTGCGGCCGATTGCAGCGCAGCGGCGGAATCGCGCGATGCCTCGGCTGCGTAGGATGCGCGCGCAGCAAGGGCGAAGGTGCCAAGGCCAGCGAACAGGTCGGCGATCGATTTCGAAGCGCCGACGCATTCGCGGACGCAGTCCACCAGCGCTTTTTCGCCATCTTCAGTCGCCTGGAGGAATCCGCCGGGCGGGAAAGCGACCGGGACTCCCGAGAGGGTCACGGTTGCCGGCACAGGCTCATACACCGTCTCGGGCCCGCCGCCGCTGTCGACGGCGAGCCGCGCCAGCCCATGCTCGCCAGCAAGCTCCGTCAGCGCCTCGATAGCGGCCAGGCCATCGGCAGCGACATTCCGCAGAAGCACATCCACGCCCCCGTCAACCAGCGTCAGTTGCGCCTCCGCGCCCCGCTTCGGCTTGAGCAAGGCGGCGAACAGCTGGCGAAGCGGCTGCACCAGCGCGAAAAGCTCCGGCCGAAGGATATGGCACTCCTGCATGTCGACGATCCGGTGCGATTTTTCGGCGTTGAAGCCGACCACCGCACCCTTCCCCAACTTCATTGCCTTCACCGTCGCCCGGCGCCTGGAACGTGGAGGCGACAGGTGGGGTTCGCGAATTTCGCACTCGAGCCCATGCTGCCCGAGCGCCGTCTCCACCCTCGACACGAGGTATCCTCGGTAGGCGGCATCATCGGCGTGCTGGAGCTGGCACCCACCGCACTCGGGGAAGTGCCGGCACGGCGGCTGCTGGTGATGGGCACCGAAAGCGAGCGCTCCATCGTCGAGAACGGCATCGCCGGGCACGGCGAACGGCACGTGCCGGCCGCTGGCGGTGACTCCGTCTCCGCGCGCGGCAATCCGGACGACCAGTTCGTTCACAGAAGGTCGAGAGCGGCGGGAATTGCGGCGGCAAGATCGTCGGCGATCATGTGCGGGCCTGCAATCTCGGCGGCTCGCCCGTGAAGCCACACCGCTGCGCATGCAGCGTCGAAGGCGGGCATACGCCTGGCGACC
>DATAKH010000146.1:0-4113 GCA_036261735.1 Sphingomicrobium sp. | reverse complement strand
TCGCTGTTCAGCGGGATCCTCAACTCGCTGACCCGGTTCACCGCAGCCGCCTTCGCGCCCGCCCTGCTCAACATGGCGCTGATCGTCGCATTGCTGCTGGTTCCGGCGGGCGGCCCGGCTACCGCGACCGCAATGGCGTGGGGAGTGATAGTCGGCGGAGTCGTCCAACTCGCGCTTCTCATCATCGCCACCCGCCGCGCCGGCATCGGCCTGAAGCTCCGGCCACCGAAGATGACTCCGCGGGTGAAGGAACTCTTCATCCTCATCCTTCCCGCAACGCTCGGAGCAGGCGGCTATTACATCAGCCAGCTCTTCTACGCCTATTTCGCGACCAGCCTGCCGGAGGGTAGCCTCGTCTATCTCAGCCAGGCCGACCGGCTGAACCAGCTTCCGCTGGCGCTCGTAGGGTCCGCGCTCGGAACGGCGATCCTGCCGGCCATCAGCCGCCACATTGGCGCCAACGAGGAGCGCCAGGCCGCCAACGTCCAGGGCCGTGCGACAGAGTTGGCGATGCTTCTCGCCATTCCCGCCGCTGTCGCACTGTCGGTCGCTGCGAGGCCGCTGATGACGGTGATTTTCGAAGGCGGCCGCTTCACCGAGGCCGACGCGGCGGTATCGGCGCTGGTGCTCTCGATCATCGTCGCCGGGCTTCCCGCCTATGTGATGATCAAGGTGCTCGCGCCGGGCTTCTTCGGTCGCAAGGACATGTGGACCCCGCTGTGGATGACCGCCGGCTCGCTGGCGATCGGGGTCAGCGCCAATTTCGTCCTCGTCCCGATGATCGGCATCGCCGCTCTCGCCGCGACCACGGCCGGAGCGGCATGGATCAATGCCGCGGGGCTTTACATCGTCCTCGCCCGGCGCGGTCATTTCCGTTTCGAAGGCTGGCTGATCGCGAGGGTAGCGAAGCAAATCCTGGCTGCGGCGGTCATGGGCGGCGCGATCCTGCTCATCCGGCCGGTCTTCACCGGATTCTTTTCGGGCTCCGCGGGCGAGCGGCTGATTGCGACCGTCGCGCTGGTCGGGACCGGCGGCATCGCTTATTTCACCATGGCCTGGTTCATCGGCGCAATGGACAAGGAGGACCTGCTGATCCTGCTTCGCCGCAAGAAAGTGAAAGCATGAGCGAAACGCGAGTCGTCTCGGGAATCCAGCCGACGGGCGATCTCCACCTCGGCAACCTGCTAGGCGCGATCCTGCGTTGGGTGAGGATGCAGGATGAGGCCGAATGCCTGTTCTTCCTCGCCGACCTTCACGCGCTAACCGTATCCATCGACCCCGACCAGCTTCGCTCGAGCATCCGCGAAATGGCTGCAGCTCTGATTGCGAGCGGAATCGACCCGGCGAAATCGACCCTGTTCCGGCAGAGCGCTGTCCCTGCCCATTCGGAACTGACCTGGATCCTCCAGGGGACGGCGCGGATGGGTTGGCTGAACCGCATGACCCAGTTCAAGGAGAAGTCCGGCAAGAACCGAGAGGGCTCGTCCGTCGGGCTGTTCACCTATCCCGTTCTCCAGGCGGCAGACATCCTCCTCTACCGGGCAACCCACGTTCCGGTGGGCGAGGACCAGAAGCAGCATATCGAGCTCACCCGCGACATCGCGCTCAAGTTCAACACCGATTTCGACGTCGACCTGTTCATCCCGCCCGAGCCCTTTATCGGCGGCGGCGCCGCGGCCCGCGTCATGAGCCTCCGCGACGGCCGGTCGAAAATGTCGAAGACCGACCCGTCGGACATGAGCCGCGTGAACCTGACCGACAGTGACGAGCTGATCGCGCAAAAGATTCGCAAGGCGAAAACCGACCCCGAGCCGCTACCCGACAGTGCCGACAGCCTCGAGGATCGCCCCGAAGCGAAGAACCTCGTCGGCATTTACGCCGCGGTGGCCGGGGAGACCGTCGAGCAAGTGCTCGGCCGATACGCAGGCCAGGGTTTCGGCCAGTTCAAGCCGGTGCTTGCAGACGCGCTGATCGGCCTCATCGCTCCTATCCGAAAGCGTTTGGAAGACCTTCGCGGCGATTCCGCCGAGCTCGACCGGATACTCGAAGCCGGAGCCGCTCGCGCCACGGAGCTGGGCGCACCGACGCTGGAAAAAGCGAAAGCGGCAGTCGGCCTTACCGGCTGACTTGGGCCAGTCGGCTCAGCCTTCGAGCTGGCGGGTCAGAAGCCGGATGTCGGCGTCGAGCTCAGAATCGGCGGCTCGGAGCTTCTCGATCTGGCGAACTGCGTGGATCACCGTCGTGTGATCGCGGCCACCGAACCTTCGGCCGATGTCCGGAAGCGACTTGGGCGTCAGCTGCTTGGACAGGTACATCGCCACCTGGCGCGGGCGGGCCACCTCGCGGGCGCGGCGGGCGGAGGTCATCTCGGCCTTCCGGATCCGGTAATGCTCGGCGACCTGGGTTTGGATCTCGTCGATCGAGATCCGCCGCTGGTTGGCGCGAAGGACATTCGCGAGCACTTCCTCGACGAAGGCAACGTCGATGTCGCGACCGGTCATCATCGCATAAGCGGCGATCCGGTTGAGCGCGCCTTCGAGTTCACGAACGCTCGAAGTCACGCGCCTGGCGAGGAATTCGATCACATTGCCCGGCATCTCGACAGCCGGAAGAAGCGCCAGCTTGGCGACGATGATGTTGTAGCGTAGCTCGAAATCGGCCGAATTGATGTCGGCGACCAGGCCCCACGACAGCCTCGAGAGGATTCGCGGAGCGATTCCGTCCAGGTCCTGCGGAGCCCGGTCCGAGGTTATCACCAGCCGCTTCCCGGCGCCGATGATCTCATTCATCGTGTGGAAGAACTCTTCCTGGGTTGAATCCTTGCCGGCGATGAACTGGACGTCGTCGATCAGGAGCAGGTCGGCGCTTCGAAGCCGCCCCTTGAATCCGATCGTGTCGTTTTCCTTCAGGGCGCGGATGAACTCGACCATGAACTTCTCGGCCGACATCGACACTATCCGGCGGCCCGGGAAGCGCTCGCCGAAGGTGTGGCCGATGGCATGCAGGAGATGGGTCTTCCCGCGACCGGTGCCGCCATGGATGAACAGCGGGTTGAAGCTGACCTGCTCGGCGGTGGCAAGCGTCCGGGCGGCCGTGGCGGCAACCTCGTTGGCCTTGCCGACGACGAAGCTTTCGAACCGGTAGCGCGGATCGAAATTTGGAGCAGCCGGATCGCGCTCGATTACAGGTGCCGGGCTTTCCTCGAGGACGAGGAGCGGCGCCGGGCGCGGAGCGTCCGCGCTGGCGACGATCCGGATTTCGCGAACGAGCGGCAAGGTCGTCTTCCAGGCCAGCGCCAGTCGCTCGCCGAAGTGCGACGTCACCCAGTCGGCCATGAACTGGCTCGGCATGACAATGTCGAGAGTTCCGCTGTCAGGATCGAGCGGCCCAAGTCCGGCGGGCTTCAGCCAGCCGTCGAAGGTGCGAGCGCCGAGATCCCGACGAAGACCGCTTCGAATCGATTCCCAGGCTGCTTCAAGCGGTGCGACGCTGCTGTCGTCGAGCTGGCACGAGTCCGTCCGTCCGCCTTGCACTGGCTAGCGCCTCCCTCTGCTTGCCCCTGGCGAGACAAAAGACCCCCCGTTGCCCGCGATGCGAGTCGCGAGCTTAATGGTCTCTTCTCTCTCTTGCCCCGGCGCGGATTCGCGCCTCGGAAAGCTGTTTTTGAAAGCCTCGGCGGAAGGATTCAAGACCTCATTTTTCACGGAAGTGAAATAAATCGGGTTGACACGGAAATTTGCCGGAAAGCCGCCAAATCGACGCAAAACCGCCAAATCTCGCAGGGTTAATTTTTTGCTAACGCCGCGAATCGCGGGGATTCCTACATTTTTTGGACAGCGCAAATGAAGCGGGCCGCCGGATCCCCGACGGCCCGTTTACGGTCGCTTTTTGCGAGCCCGTATCAGCCCAGGGCTGCTACCCTTTTGGACAGCCGCGACAATTTGCGCGACGCCGTATTCTTGTGGATGACCCCGCGCGAAACACCGCGCGCGAGCTCGGGCTGTGCCTTTTTGAGAGCCTCGGCCGCTTCCTTCTGCTTTCCGGCCGCAAGTGCCGACTCGACGTCCTTTATGAAGGTGCGGATTCGGCTGATCCGAGCGTGATTGATCGTGG
>DATAKH010000131.1:0-3406 GCA_036261735.1 Sphingomicrobium sp. | reverse complement strand
GCTTCGATCACTGCAGGCCTGGGGGTCGCCGCTCTCGGTCTCGTGGTCGTCCTGCCGTGCGTCGTCACCTGGATGGCGGCGTTCACGGCCGGCCTCTCGGCGGTGCTCATTATCGCTCGAAGCACTATTCCATTCGAATCGATGCTTGCGATCCTGTTCACCCTTGGCGTCGCCATTTTCGGCGTGCTCGCGGTCGCCCGCTGGGCTTTCACCCAGCTCAAGACCAATGCCGACATGGGCTCGCAGAGCGAGAGCGCGTCGCTCCTCCTGCAGGAATATGAGCAGCGCGGCGTCGGCTGGCTGTGGCAGGTCGATTCCGAAAACCGCGTAACCTACATTTCGTCGCGAATGGTCGCCCTTCTCAACCGGCCGGCCAACCAGCTTCTCGGTCACTCGCTCCCTTCCCTCCTCGGCGGCCGAGCTGAGCTTGGAAGCAAGCTGCTCGCAAGGGAGCCGTTCGCCAACCTGGAGATGGAGCTGGAAACGGCGCGCGGGCCGCGCTGGATCTCGATTGCCGGCGACCCGATCATCGACACCGCCGGCCGCTTCGAAGGGTTTCGCGGGGTTGGCTCCGACATCACCGAAATCCGCCAGACCCAGGAGCGCCTGACCCATCTCGCCAACGTCGACGTGCTATCCGGCCTGCCCAACCGCGGCCGCGTTCGGCAGCTCCTCGGCGAGGCGCTTCGCGAAGCCACTGCCGGCAACTACGCCTGCGCAATCCAGTTTCTCGACCTCGACGGCTTCAAGCCGGTCAACGACACGTTCGGCCATCCGAAGGGAGACGCTGTCCTCCGTGCGGTCGCCAAGCGGCTGGTCGACGAGGTCGGAACGCTCGGCCATGTCGGGCGAATGGGCGGCGACGAATTCGCGATCGTGGTCCCCGACGCGCAGAGCCGCAAGAAGGTCGAGCAGATGGCCCAGCGGATCATCGATTCGATCAAGCAGCCGTACGACATCGACGGCACGACGATCGAGATCGGGGTGTCGATCGGCTGCGCGTTCGGCCCCGTCGACGGCGCCACCGTCGACGACCTCATCCTCAAGGCCGACCTTGCGCTCTACGAGGCCAAGGGCGCCGGCCGCGGAATCGCCCGCTACTTCTCGTCCGAGCTACAGTCGGAAAAGGAGGACCGGGTCCGGCTCGAGGCGGACCTCCGCTCCGCGCTCGCGGCAAAGCAGTTCCACCTCGTCTTCCAGCCGCTGATCGCCGCCAAGAGCCAGAAGCTGATCGGCTTCGAGGCGCTGATCCGCTGGAATCATGCCAAGCGCGGGCTGATCCCGCCGATCGCCTTCATTCCGGTCGCCGAGGAAATCGGTCTGATGCCGGCGATCGGCGAATGGGTGATCGAGGAGGCGTGCCGGGCGGCGGCAAGCTGGCCGGAGAATATCAGCGTGGCGCTCAACGTCAGCCCCAAGCAGATCGTCCTTCCCAACCTTCCCAATGTGGTCAGCGAGGCGCTCACTCGCCACCGCGTGCAGGGCAACCGGATCGAGCTCGAGGTCACCGAGGGCGTCTTCCTCGGCGACAACGGTCCCACGCTCGACGTTCTCAAGCGCCTGCGCCAGCTGGGAGTCGGGATCGCGCTCGACGATTTCGGCACCGGCTATTCGTCGATCGGCTATCTCAACAAGGCGATCTTCCATAAGCTCAAGATCGACGGCAGCTTCGTCCGCGAAGCCGGCACCCGCGCCGAGAACGTCGCCATCATCCAGTCGATCGTCCAGCTGGCGAAAAGCTTCCGGATGTCGGTGACCGCCGAAGGCGTCGAGACTCCCGAGGATTTCGAGCGAATGCGCGAACTCGGCTGCGACATCATCCAGGGCTATCTGTTCGGCAAGCCGCTGAGCTACGCCAAGGCCAACGAGATGGTGAACGGCCTCGCCAAAAAGCGCGCAGCCGGCTGAGCGAGCCTTGGCGCCGGCGGCGTGGATCGTTGTCGGGCGTTCGATTGTTCTTCTCCAAACATCAGTAGTTTGGAGTATCCCACTTGCGTTTCCCCCTCCTGTTCGCGTCCGCCGCCGCGCTGGCGCTCGCCGCCTGCGGCAACACTGCCGCCGATAATGGCGGCGCCAACCAGTCCGCCGCGGGCGACCTTTCCCAGGTCGACGACAAGAGCCTCGAAGAGCAGGTGACCGCCGCCCTCGACGACGCGCCGAAGCACGGGCTCACGAAGGACCTTTTCCTCAAGGGCGAATTGCCTGCCGACGAGGGCCGGCGGCGCCAGGCGCTGCTCAACGCGGCGAAGGACTATGCCTCGGCGCTGGCCTCCGGCAAGACAGACCCGGCCAAGCTTCGCGACGTCTACACCGTCCCGCGCCCCAAGGTGGACATCGACTCCGGCCTGTCGAAGGCGCTGTCCGAGAACAAGTATCGCGAATGGGTGAACTCGCTCGCCCCGCAGACGGACGAGTATCGCGCGTTGGGCGAAGCTTTCGCAGCCCTTGTCAACCGCTCGCCCGACCTTCCCGACGACGACATCCCGGGCGGCGGCACGATCGACAAGGGCGATTCCGACGAGCGGCTTCCGCTCATCGTCCGCAACCTCAAGGCGCAGGGCTATTTGCCGACCGGCGAGCAGCAGGGTGAAACGCAGACCCAGGGGCTCGACGGCACCCGCTACACGCCCGCTATCGCCCAGGCGGTCGCACGCTTCCAGGCGGATTCCGGACTGAAGCCCGACGGAGTCATCGGCAGTGGGACCATCGAGGCGCTCAACCAGGGGCCGCGCGACCGCGCCCGCACTCTGGCGGTGGCGATGGAGCGGCTTCGCTGGCTTGAGCGCAACCCGCCCGCCACGCGCATCGACGTCAACACCGCCGGCACCTATCTCGATTATTATCGTGACGGCCAGCATGCCGACCGCCGCAAGGTAGTCACCGGCCAGCCCGGCTGGGAGACTCCGCAGCTCGGCTCGCCGATCTACCAGCTGGTTGCCAACCCGACCTGGACGGTCCCGGATTCGATTGTCGAGGACGAGATCTCAAAGAAGAGCGGAAGCTGGCTCGCGGCCAACAATTTCGTCCGCAAGGACGGCCGCTACGTTCAGCAGCCAGGTCCGAAGAATGCGCTCGGCGAGGTCAAGTTCGACATGAAGAACGATCATGCGATCTACCTTCACGACACGCCGGCGAAAGCTCTGTTCAGCCAGGACGAGCGCCACCGAAGCCACGGCTGCGTCCGGGTCGAGGGCGCGCTCGATTTCGCGCGGACCCTCGCCGAGGCCGACGGAGTGCTCGACAAGTTCGACAAGGCGATGGCGACCGGCGAAGAGACCTTCGTCGACCTCAACACCGAAATCCCGGTACGGCTGATGTACCACACCGCATACCTCGGCGACGACGGCCGGATCCATTATGCCGAGGACGCCTACGGCTGGGACAACGACATCGCCACAGCGCTCGG
>DATAKH010000112.1:0-5935 GCA_036261735.1 Sphingomicrobium sp. | reverse complement strand
AGGAAACGCTCGAGAAAGCGCGCGCCTATGTGGCCGCGCTGGAAAGCCGATGAAGCCGATCCGGATCGCGATCATCGGCTTCGGCAAGATCGCCGCCGACCAGCACGTCCCGTCAATCGAGGGCAACCCCCGATTCGCGCTGGCGGCATCGTCGAGCCGGTCGGGAAAAGGCCCGGAACCGGCCTTTACCGATTGGCGCGAGTTGGTCGCGTCGGTCGATGGCCTCGAGGCCGTGGCGATCACGACCCCGCCGAAGCCGCGCTACGCGATCGCCCGCGAGTGCCTCGAGGCCGGCCTTCACGTCCTGCTCGAAAAGCCGCCCTGCGCCACTTTGTCCGAAATCGAGGATCTCGCCTGCATCGCCGAAGCGCGGCAGCGCAGCCTGTTCGCGACCTGGCACGCGCGTCACAACGTTGCTGTAGAAGCGGCCGCCAGGGCACTGGCCGGCAAGCGGGTCGAATCGATGGAAATCCGCTGGCACGAGGACGTGCGAAAGTGGCATCCCGGGCAGCAATGGATCTGGGAGGCCGGCGGGTTCGGAGTGTTCGACCCGGGAATCAACGCGCTGTCGATAGCGACCGCGATCTTCCCCGGCACGCTGTTCGTTAGCGGGGCGAAACTGAGCATTCCAGCGGGCGCGGAAACACCGGTTGCGGCGGAGATCGAGCTCGGCAGCCCGGCCGCGAACGGGCCGCTCGCCTGCAGCCTCGACTGGCGCCGAAGCGAAGGCGAAGAGTGGACAATTAATGTCCGGACCGAAGACGGGTGCGAGGTCCTTCTGACCGATGGGGGAGCAAAGCTTTCCATCGACGGGGTCCGGCAGCCGGCGAACGGTCCTGGCGAATATCCCGACATCTACAACCGCTTCGTACAGCTGATCGACGAGCGAAGAAGCGATGTCGATGTCCGGCCGTTGCGGCTGGTCGCCGACTGCCTTCTGGTCGGCGGCCGTGAAAGCGTCGACACCGTCCCGGCCTAAGCTGCGTTACGGCGGGGGAACAAATCTGCCGCTCCGCGACTCTTGTTCGCGGGAGTGAAGGAATGAACCGAACCGCAACCGACGAGCTCGACAGACTCGACGAAGCGTTCGCGGGTAATCGCCTGCTGTCGACTTTCCCGGCTGAAGCACGGGCGCTGGTAGAACCGTTCGCCACCCTCACTGAGCTGAATGCGGGCGAAGTGGTTCACACTCGCGGCTCGCAGGTGGAATCGTGCTTCTTTCCCTTCGGGAGCGCGATGGTCAGCCTGGTCCTCGACCTGTCCGTGGACCGCTCTATCGAGGTCGCATCGATCGGCCACGAAGGCGCGGTCGGAGGAATCGTGAGCTGCGGCCATGCGCCTGCATTCGCACGCGCAGAGGTGCTGGTCTCAGGCCCCGCGCTGCGGGTCGCGGTCAAGGCTCTGGAGGATGCCAAGATGCGCTCGGCACACATCCGCAACCTCTTCTGCCGTTTCTCCGACTACCTCCTCGCGCAGGTGATGCAGTCGCTTGCGTGCAACAGCTATCACAGCATCGAGCAGCGGGCAGCGAGGTGGCTGCTGACCGCCCAGGACCGCGCCGGCGCTCGCATCGAACTTACCCAGGAGACGCTGGCCGGATTGCTCGGAGTCCAGCGCACGACCGTCAATGCCGTCATCCGCATCCTGCAGGACGAAGGGCTGGTCTCGACCCGCCGCGGTGCAATCCGGGTCATCGACCGCGCCGGCCTCAAGAAACGCGCGTGCGGATGCTACGACGTCCTCGAACGGCATTTTGCCGCCATCGTCGGAATAAGCGGAAACGGCACAGCGCCGTCGGTCAGTCCTTGAGGCTCCACGCCAGCTCCGAGCCGGCAAGGAACGGCACCAGCTCGATATCGTCGATGCCGAGCGAATCCGGAACCTCGGTGACGGCGCGCTCCAGAGTAACGGCGCCTTCGTTCAGCGGAAGGCCGTAGAACGCGGGCCCGAATTCCGAAGCGAACGCCTCCAGCCTGTCGAGCGCGCCTTCTTCCTCGAAAACGGTCGCATAGGCTTCCAGCGCCACCGGCGCGTTGAAGATGCCGGCGCAGCCGCATCCCGATTCCTTGGCACGGCGCGAGTGGGGAGCGCTGTCGGTGCCGAGGAAGAATTTGGGCGAGCCCGAAGTTGCAGCGCGGCGGATCGCCTGTCGGTGCTTCTCGCGCTTGGCGACCGGCAGGCAATAAGCATGGGGGCGCATTCCTCGGTCGAACATCGCGTTGCGATTGATCATCAGGTGGTGAGGGGTGATCGTCGCCGCGAGATTGGGCCCGGCCGTCTCGACCAAATCGGCGGCTTCGGCGGTGGTGATATGCTCGAGCACGATCCTGAGCTCGGGAAAATCGCGGATCAGCGGGTCGAGCACCCGATCGAGAAACACCGCCTCGCGGTCGAAGATGTCCACGTCCGGATCGGTGACCTCGCCGTGGACGCAGAGCACCATGCCTAGTCGCTGCATCCGTTCGAGCGCCGGATAGATTTTACGGATGTTCGTGACCCCGAAAGCGGAGTTGGTCGTCGCATTGGCCGGATACAGCTTGGCTGCGACCCACACCCGCCCTTCGAAGCCGCCGGCGATCTCGTCCGGATCGCTGTCGTCGGTGAGGTAGCAGGTCATCAGCGGGGCGAAGTCGGGTCCCGTCGCCTCGACGATCCGCTCGCGATAGGCTTCGGCCGCCGCGGCAGTCGCGATCGGGGGGATCAGGTTGGGCATCACGATCGCGCGCCCGAACTGCCGCGCCGTGAACGGCGCGACGAGCTTTAGCATCTCGCCGTCGCGCAAATGCACGTGCCAGTCGTCGGGGCGGCGGATGGTGAGCGTTTGCAATGCCACGCCGGCTCCTTAACTGAGGGTCATGGCCGCGACCACCCTGACCGACCGTTCGCTCGTCCGGCTCTCGGGCGAGGATGTGCGCGAGTTCCTGCAGGGGATCGTGACCAGCGACGTCACCGGCGCGCTTCCGGTCTGGGCCGGGCTTCTCACTCCGCAAGGCAAGTGCCTGTTCGATTTCATCATCTGGGGCGACGGTGACGACGTCCTGCTCGATTGCGAGGCCGACGCGGCCGACGACCTTGTCAAGCGGCTGGCGATCTACCGGCTGCGCCGCAAGATCGAGATTTCAATCGACGCCTCGCTTGCGGTCCATTGGTCGGCGGAAGGCGACGGCAGCATCGCCGATCCGCGCCTGCCGGCGCTCGGCTGCCGCTGGATTGGTCCCGCCGCCGACCCTGCATGCGACTGGCTCGAGCACCGGCTTCGACTCGGCGTCTGCGAAGGCCGCGCCGAACTCGGCGACATCCTCTGGCTCGAATGCAATGCCGCCGAGCTGAACGGGGTGAGCTTCACCAAAGGGTGCTTCGTCGGGCAGGAGAATACGGCCCGGATGAACTGGCGTTCGAAGGTCAACCGGCGGCTGGTGGTAGTCGCAGCGAGCGAGCAGGGCCCGCGGACTCGGGTCCTTTACGAGGACCTTGGCCTGGCGGTCGAGCATCGCCGAATCGACAATCTCGAAGGCGCGATCATCCCGGATTGGATGAGGCCGGCACTTTCCGCCGCGCCAGCCGGATAAGCGCAACACCGCCAATCAGCATCCAAACGACGTTAAGGGCCGTGTTCGGAATTGCGCCGTGCCACCAGCCGTTGACGATGAAGCCGGCCGCGCCGACGACGTTCATCCATTGATAGGCTGCTGACTGGCCGGTGACCTTGCCTGCCGACAAAAGCAAATAGGCCAGCAGGATCAGGATCGCTCCCGACCAGCCGACGATCTCGACCGCGATTTCGACCGCGGTCATGCTTACCAGCTCGCTCCATCGACATGCTTGACCGGCACGCCTTCGAGGGCAGCGGGGTCGAACATGTTGGCGTTGACCCCCATCCGCTCGTGCGGCGGCTCGGTCAGCGGCTCCCAATGGGTGGCCATCCCGCAATTGCTGCAGCGCAAGTTGCGAAGGAAAACCTCATCCAGGTCGGCGCGGACGTAGCTGTCGAAATCGCCGGAAATCTCCAGCTCATCGGAGCTGAAATAGACGCCTCGAAATCCGGTCGCCCGGCACAGGCTGCAGTTGCACTGGGTGACGCTCTCGGGCCTCCTCGGCAGCCGGATGGTGCAGGCACCGCAGTGGCAGCGGCCTTCCAGCGCCACTAGGCCGCAAGCCTCCGAAGCACGTACTGGAGGATCCCGCCGGCATTGAAATATTCGAGCTCGTTGTAGGTATCGATCCGGCAGCGGGCGATGAAAGTCGACTCGCGCTCGTCGTCGTGATGCACCTTAACCTCGACCTCCTGCCGCGGCTTGAGCTCGGCCACCCCGGCAATCGAATATTTCTCTTCGCCGGTGAGGCCGAGGCTTTCTGCGGTATCGCCCTCTTTGAACTGCAGCGGAAGGACTCCCATGCCGAGCAGGTTCGACCGGTGGATCCGCTCGAAGCTCTCTGCGATGACGGCACGGACGCCGAGCAGGATCGTGCCCTTGGCCGCCCAATCGCGCGAGCTTCCGGTGCCATATTCCTTGCCGGCGATGACGACGAGCGGGCGCTCATCCTGCTTGTAGAGCATCGCCGCGTCGTACATCGACATCGTCTCTCCGGTCGGGGCGTAGCGGGTGAAGCCGCCCTCGACATCGTCGAGCATCTGGTTGCGGATTCGGATGTTCGCGAACGTGCCGCGCATCATCACTTCATGGTTGCCCCGGCGCGAGCCGTAGCTGTTGAACTCGCCGCGCGACACGCCGCGGTCGAGCAAATAGCGTCCGGCGGGACTGTCGGGCTTGATTGCGCCCGCTGGCGAGATGTGATCGGTGGTGATCGAATCCCCGAACACCGCAAGCGGACGCGCTCGCTCGATGTCCTTCGGCGCCGCTGCCTCCATTGTCATTCCGGTGAAATAAGGCGGGTTTCGGATGTAGGTCGATTCCGGCGGCCAGCTGTAGGTCTCGCCGCCCGTCACCTCGATCTCGCGCCAGCGATCGTCGCCGCGGTAGACGTCGGCATAGCGCTTGCGGAACATGTCGGAATGGACGTGCGCGTCGATCAGCGTCCGGATCTCCTCATTGGAGGGCCAGATGTCCTTCAGGTACACCTGCTCCCCGCTCGACGAGGTGCCCAACGGCTCTTCTACCATATCGTGGCGCACCGTTCCCTTGAGGGCGTAGGCGACGACCAGCGGCGGCGAAGCCAGGTAATTGGCCCTGCAATCGGGCGATACCCGGCCTTCGAAATTGCGGTTGCCGGACAGCACGCTGACGGCGACGAGGTCGTTCTCGTTGATCGCCTTGGAGATCGGCTCCGCAAGCGGTCCTGAGTTGCCGATGCATGTCGTGCAGCCATAGCCGACGAGGTCGAAACCCAGCGCGTTGAGATCGTCCGCGAGACCGCTCGCCTGAAGATAGTCGGTGACGACCTGGCTTCCCGGGGCAAGGCTGGTTTTCACCCACGGCTTGACCTGTAGCCCTTTCTCGCGCGCCTTGCGGGCGACGAGGCCGGCGCCGATCAGGACCGACGGGTTGGAGGTGTTCGTGCAGCTGGTAATCGCGGCGATGACGACGTCGCCATTGCCCAGGTCGTGGTCGAGATCATCGACCGCCACTCGCGGATCGTCGTGCTTGTCGTATTTCGTCTTCAGGTCGTCGTTGAATTGCTCGTCAACCTTGCTGAGCAGGACCCGGTCCTGCGGCCGCTTTGGCCCGGCAAGGGACGGCTCGATCGAGCTCATGTCGAGCTCGAGCGTGTCGGTGAAAAACGGCTCGGGCGAGTCCTCGCCGCGCCACAGGCCCTGCGCCTGGCAATAAGCTCGGACGAGCTCGATCTGCTCTTCGTCCCGGCCGGTCAGGCGCAGGTAATCGCACGTCCGCTCGTCGATCGGGAAGAAGCCGCAGGTGGCGCCATATTCGGGCGCCATGTTGGCGATGGTCGCCTGGTCTTCGAGCGAGAGATA
>DATAKH010000106.1:0-8354 GCA_036261735.1 Sphingomicrobium sp. | reverse complement strand
GGCGATCTTTGCGGTCCTGGCGCTCTACCGCGCAGACAGCTTCATTCAGGAGTTGACGCACATCGAGCCGAATGCGGTTCCGGGTTTCCGGCTGGTCTGGAACCTGATCGTCGGCGTCCCGCTGTTCGTGCCGTCCTTCATGTACGAAGGCGTCCACAACCAGCATCACGCCAAGCGCTATTACGGGACCGCGAACGACCCCGAATATCTGCCGCTGGCGCTGATGAAGCCGTGGACGCTGCCGGTGTTCGTGATTGCCGCGCTTCTCGCCCCCGTCGGGATGCTGATCCGCTTTGCCATTCTCGCACCCCTGTCGCTGATTTGGCCAAAGCTTCGACGAGTCGTCGTCGAGAAATATTCAGGGCTTCAGATCAATCCCCGGTTCCGGCGCCCGGTGCCTGAAGGCGCATTCGCCCGCGACTGGAGGCTTCTCGAGATTGCCTGCAGCCTGTGGGCACTGACTCTGATCGGTCTCACCGTGACGGGGGTAATTCCGCTGCGTGCCTTCCTTATTTTCCTTGGCATCGCTTCGGGCGTGATGTTCCTCAACCAGGTGCGGACGCTGGTCGCGCATTTGTGGGAAAACGAGGGCGAGCCGATGAGCGTCACCGCCCAGTATCTCGACAGCGTCAACGTGCCGCCGCCGGCGACCCTGCCGGTGCTGTGGGCGCCGGTCGGGCTTCGCTACCACGCGCTTGGCACCGCCCACCGCCGCCTGTGCGCAGCCCTGGAGCAGGATTCGATCTATCACGAAGCGAGCCACCGCGGCCTTTCGCGCCTGGTGGTCAGGCTTGCGACGAGCAGCTGGCGCGGGCGCTCGCGCTAGTCCGTCACTGCATTTCAATCAGTCGAAGAAGCAGCTTGCGGCCCTGTTCGTCGCGGACGATCACCTCGCGGCGGGTAACTTGGAGACTGTGCTCCCAGTTCCGGGCGCTGACCGCCACCGGCTGTTCGATGCGCACGATCGCAGCGCCCGCGGCCTTCGGCAATTGGGCTGGCGATGCCGTGAAGGCGGCGGCGATGAACAACAACATCGCCGAGCTTTCCAGCAAAGGCGACTAATCCGTCCTTACGCAATCCTCCGGAGTGGAGCCGCTTTCACTCTTCTGAACGAATGAGCACCGTCTCGCCCACCAGTAGGAACAGGAAGAAGGGCGCCCATGCGGCGAGGATGGGCGGATAGGCGCCGACATTGCCCATTGCCAGGCTGAAATTGTCGGCGACGAAATAGGTGAAACCGAGCGCCATCCCGATCGTCGCCCGGAGCAGGACCTGCCCTGAGCGGGCCAGGCCGAATGCCGCAACGGCGGCGAGTAGCGGCATCAGGACAATCGACAGCGGCCCGGAAATCTTGTGCCACAGGCCGGCGCGCGCGGCCGCGGTCGGTTTTCCTGCCGCTTCCATCTCGCCGATCTTCCGGCGAAGCGCGAAAAAGCCGGTTTCGTCCGGGTCGACCCGCGACAGGGTCAGCTGCTCGCGAGTCATTCCGTCGAGGCCGGTCAGCTGCGGAACCTTGCGGACGAGATTCTGCGTCGTGTCGTAAATTCGGACGTCCTCGAGCCTCCATTTCGACCCGGCCGGAACCGCCCGCTCGGCATTGACGATGCGCTTGAGCGACCCTTGCTCGACCTCGTAGACCGTGACCCGCTCGGCGTGGAAGTCATCGCCCTGGCCGCCGACGTGGCGAGCATGGACGAGGTCGCCTCCGCGGCTCACCCAGATATTGGAAATGATGCCACTTTCCGGCGGAACCGGCTTGTAGTCGTTCTCGGTCCAGGCCGTGACAGCCCGGGCCGAGCGAACCACCACAGTCTCGTTGAAAGCGAAGGCGACGACCGCGATTGCGAGGCTCGCGAGAATGAGCGGGGCCAGCATCTGGTGGGCGGAAATGCCCGCCGCCTTCATCGCGACCACTTCGCTGTTCTGGTTGAGCGCCACGAACATGATGAGCGTGCCGAGCAGGATCGAGAAGGGGAGGAAGCGGGACACCAGAAGCGGCACGCGCAATCCGACATAGTGCCACAGCTGGGCGTCCCCATTGCCGGGTACGGCGAGGATCTTGCCCGATTCGCCGAGCAGGTCGAGCGCCATCAGGACGAGGACGAGCCCGATGAGCACGGCAAGGCTGCGCGTCAGGTACAGGCGCACCGCATAGAGCGCGAGCTGCCGCGACGGGAAGAATTCGAGGTGAATCACGCCGGCCTCGACCGCGGCATTAGCGAACGAATGCTTCGGGCGGCCTTCGCAGCTGCCCATTCGAGCGCTCCGATCGGCTGGCCACCCGGCTTGTGCGAGATGACGTAGTACATCCAGCCGATCAGCGACGCGAGGAGCACGAAGGGAACCCACATCGCGATCATCGGGTCGATCCGTCCCTGCGCGCCTGCATATTGGCCGTACTGGTTCACCTTGTGATAGGCGACGACCAGGACAATCCCGACGAAAATCCCCAGCGCCGACGAGCTTCGCTTGGGCGGAACGGCGAGGGCCACGGCGAGCATCGGAAGCATCGCCATCATCAGGATCTCGACGATCCGGTAGTTGAAGTTGGCCTGGGCACCGAGCTGTTGCTCGCGACTTTCCGCAGCGCCGCGGTAGCCGAGCCGGAACAGTTCGTTGAAGAAGAGCTCGTCGAAATCGGTGCCGCGCTGGCGGAACTGGTCAATCGCCGGGACGGTGATCGGCAGGTCGTAGCTCTTGAACGTCAGTGTCCGGGGCGCCGGAAACTTCGGAGATTGCTGCACCAGCCGCCCATCCTGGAGCCGGAACAGGATAACCCGCGGATCGTCCGTCGAAAGGAAGCGGCCGCCCGCGGCCGTCGCGGCGACATTTCCGCCTGACGAATCCTCGACCTGGACGAAGATGCCGTGAAGACGAGTGCCGTGCTCTTCGCTTCGATCGATCCGGATGGTGAGCTTCCTGCCCAGGCGATTGAACTCGCCGACCTTGATCGAGGCGCCCAGCGCTCCTGACCTCAGATCGAAGCGAAGCCCTTCGTATCGGTAGTTGGCGAAGGGCTCGATGTAGCCGACGATCAGCACATTGAGCAGCATCAGGACGCCGGCGTACATGTACGGCACCCGGAGCAGCCGTCCGAAGCCGATCCCGATGCCGCGGAGCGCGTCCAGCTCCGACGACAGCGCCAGCTTGCGGAAAGCCAGCAGGATTCCGAGCAGCAGGCCGATCGGGATTCCGAGGGAGAAATATTCGGGCAGGAGATTGGCGAGCATTCGCCAGACGACGCTGACCGGCCCGCCAGTGTTGACGACAAAATCGAACAGGCGGAGCAGCTTGTCCAGCACGAGCAGCATCGCCGCGAGCACGAGCGTCCCGAGCAGCGGCACCGCGATGGACCGCGCCAGGTAGCGATCGATGAGCGACAACTGGCGCAACTTGGTCGTTCCTACACCATCATTTGGCCGCAAAGCGGACGGACAGAGCCAAACGGGGCAGTGGCGCTCGCCACTTTGCCCGTGATGGACTCTTAGCGGCGCGGTTGAAATTTAGCATGTTGAAAACGCAGGCAGCGGTGAATGGCGACGCGGCGACGCCCGCGCCCTGCGACGCGCCCGCGTGCCGCCGGACCAGTTGCAGGCCGCGGGTTGCGCTGCTCTCCAACCCCCGGTCGACCGGCAATGTCGCCCAGCTGTCGCGCTTTCGGTCCTATTGCGCGGATCACCCGGACATCTTCCACTACGAGGTCGAGCATGTCGATCAGATCAGCGACGCTCTGAAGTCCATCGCCCGGGTCCGTCCCAAGATGCTCGTAATCAACGGCGGCGACGGAACCGTCCAGGCGGCGCTGACCGAAATCCACAACGGCAACCATTTCGGCGATTCGCCCCCGGCCATGGCCGTGCTTCCGAGCGGCAAGACCAACCTTATTGCGCTCGATCTCGGAGTCCACGGCGACCCGATCGCTGCGCTTCAGCGGCTGGTGGAACTGGCGCAGGGCGACCTCGGCGACCATCTCGTCGCCCGCGAACTGATCGCGCTTCGGAGCGGCGCTTCGGAACGGCCGGTCATCGGCATGTTCCTCGGCGGCGCCGGGCTTGCCGACACGATGCTGTATTGCCGCGACAAGATTTACCCGTTGGGCCTGCCCAATGCGATCAGCCACGGGCTGACCGCGCTCGCCCTGCTGTTTCGAATAGTGTTCGGGGTGAGGGCGAGCTTCTTGCCGCCCAAGGCATCTCCGCTCAACGTATCGACGAGCCGCGCCGGAACGATGAGCGGACGATTCACGCTGCTGGCGGTGACAACGCTCGAAAAACTCCTGTTTTCCGGAGAATTCCGGAGCTCGGGCGCCGGTCCGCTCAAGCTGCTGACCATCGAAGAGCGGCCGGCGTCGATTGTTCGCGCCATGTTCGCCGGGATCTTCGGGAAGCTCGGCCGCCAGTCGGTTCGCGGAATCCATGTCGAGGAGGCCGACGAGATCAGCATCGAGGGCGAATGTTCGAACGTGATCCTCGATGGCGAGATGTTCCGTGCCGAGGCCGGAAAGCCGATCCGCCTGAATTCGGCCCAGCCGCTGTCGTTTGTCCGCCTCGCGGCGTAAGCTTTCGCCGATGCCTGAGCTGAAGGTCCTGGTAGCCGACGAACTCGGCGCGCCCGTCGACACCCGCGTCACCGCGATGGCCGAGGCGATTGCGGCCAAGCACGGCGAGGCCTCGCAGGCGGTGCTCTTCTACGGTTCGTGCCTCAGGCAGGAGCAGCTCGAGGGCCTGATGCTCGATTTCTACCTGATCGTGTCGGATTACCGGAAAGCCTATCGCAAGAGGTGGCTGGCGGCCGCCAACCGGCTGATCCCGCCCAATGTCTTTTATTTCGAGCAAGACGGACTGGCGGCGAAATATGCGGTGCTTAGCGAGGCCGATTTCGAGCGCGATTGCGGACCGGATGCGCGGAGCACATCCATCGTCGCCCGCTTCGCGCAGCCGGCGCGGCTGGCGTGGAGCGCGGACGAAGACACTACCCGGCGGGTCGTCGAAGCAGTGAGCCGGTGTGCTCCGACGCTCCTAGGCTGGGCAGTTCCGCTCGCACCCCACGACTCTTCCGCACTCGACCTTTGGAAGCGCGCGTTCCAGTTGACCTTCGGCGCGGAATTGCGGGCCGAACGGAGCGATCGCTCGTCCCAAATCGTCGATTCCGACCCGGACCGGTACTTGCGGTTCGCGAAGGCGGCCGGAGCGGCCGTGGACCGGCTGGACGGCAATGCGGCGCACTGGTGGCGGCGAATGCAGCGGAAAGGAAAGCGGTTGTCGGTGCTTCGCCTTGCCAAAGCCACGGCGACCTTTGCGGGGGGAGCGGACTATATCGCCTGGAAAGTGAACCGCCACGCCGGGACGACGATCGAGCTCAAGCCGTGGCAGCGGCGCTGGCCGCTGGTCGCGGGGCTTACGTTGCTGCCGCGGCTCCTGAAGTCGGGGGCCGTTCGCTAGCCTGCGCGAGTGCCGTCGCGACCGAAGAGGCCAACGCTCCGACGGTGAACGGCTTGCGCAGCAGCTCATGCCCGACGAGGCTGTCGGTCTCGCTTTCGCCGACATAGCCGGTGACGAAGAGGACGGCGAAATCGTCGCGCTTGTCCTTCAGGATCTTGATCAGTTCCGGCCCCGTGATCTCCGGCATGATGACGTCGCTGATGACGAGGTCGAAATCGTGCTTTTCGAACAGTCGGATCGCTTCCTCCCCGCTCTCGCAGGCGATCGGGTCGTAATCGAGGTCCTGGAGCGCCTCGACCGTCGAGGTTCGAACGCGCGGGTCGTCCTCGACGACGAGGATCCGAGCACCCGGGACGCGTTCGTCCTCGCTCATCCGGTTGGCCGCCGGGCGAAGCTGGATCGGAGCCTGGGCGGAGGTTCGCGGCAGATAGATGGAAACGGTCGTACCCTTGCCGACCTCGCTTTCGATCCCGACCTCGCCCCCCGACTGGTGCGCGAAACCGAAGATCTGGCTGAGGCCGAGACCCGTGCCCTTGCCGACCGGCTTGGTCGTGAAGAAGGGTTCAAAGGCGCGTTCCTTGACCTCGGGCGGCATTCCGCAACCGGTGTCTGTGACGGAAATTCGGACATAGTCGCCGGCTCGAATGTCGCCGACTTCGTTTGCCGAAACCTTAACGTTTCGCGTGCTGATTTTCAGCCGGCCGGCGCCGTCCATCGCATCGCGGGCGTTGACCGCCAGGTTGACGATTGCATTTTCGAGCTGGTGCGGATCGACGTAGACCGGCCAGGTATCGCCATCGAGGTCGATCTTCACCCGGATCCGTTCGCCCAGCGTCCTGTCCAATAGGTCGGACATTCCCGAAACAAGGCCCTTGGGATCGGCCCGCTCGGGCAGTAGCGGCTCGGACCGGGCGAAGGACAGCAGGCGCCGTGTCAGCGCCGCGGCGCGGGTCGCTCCTTCCATCGCATTATTGAGATGGGCGAGCACTTCCCGGCGCGGACCGTTCAGCCGCCTGCGGGCGAGGTCGACGCCGCCGACTACCACTGCCAGCATGTTGTTGAAGTCGTGGGCGATCCCGCCGGTGAGCTGGCCCACCGCCTCCATCTTCTGGACCTGCCGGAGCTGGGCCTCGGCTGCCTCGCGTTCGGCGGCTTCGGCCTTGAGCGCCTCGTTCGCCTGCCATAGCTCCTGGGTCCGCTCCCGAACCGCGGCATCGAGCGCCTCGGCGCGTTCCGCCTCATTCTCGGCCCTGCGCCGAGCATAGGAGAATTGCCGGATCGCCTGCACCGCGATCACGCCAAGGACGATCGCGCCGATCCCGACGAGCACCCCGAGCCAGCTGAGGTAATCGGTGAAGCGATCCGCCCGCGCGGCGAAGAACTTGGTCTGCTTCATGCGCTGCTCGAGGACCGTACGTTCGGCGTCGGCAATCTCACGAAGCTTGGCATGGAGCATGGGCTCCAGCGGCGGCTTCGCCTGCGGGCCCACGGTCGCGTAATAATAGCTGATCCCGTAATCCCCCTTCCGGGCGGTGATCACGCGGGCGACATTGTCGAACTTGGCCCCGAGCTGGTCGTACAAGCTGCGAAGCTCGTTCAATCGCCCCAGCTGCTCGGGAGTGGTGCCGCCGAGGCGCTGAAGCTGGTCGATCTGGCGTCCCGCGAGACGCCAGTAGCTCAGGTAGATGTTGCCGCTGGTCTTGACGTCTTCGTCAAGCGCGAAGCGGCCCAGGGCTGCTTCGGAGCGCGACAGGTTGGCGTCTATGGAGCGGGTCAGGAGAGTGACCTCGTAGGCGTGGCGCTCGCGTTCCACGGCCCGGTCGCGCTCGCTATTGGACAGTGCCACGAGAAAAACCAGCCCGAGCAGCAGGAGGACCGCAACGAACGCGCCCGCGGCTGCCCAGCCGCGCCTCCAGTCGAAGCGGACCGCTTCCTGGCTGTCTGCGCTCGGCGTCATGGCGTCAGTGTAGACAGGTCTTCCGGTAGACGAAAGCCAGCTGTCCCCTTCAAATGCAGCCGGTCGCCCGCCCTGCGGAACCGAACATCGCAAGAATTTCGTCGACCTGGGCAGCGGAATGCTCGGCGCAGAGGGAGCAGCGAAGCAGCGTCTTGCCGGCCGGAGTCGCCGGCGGCCGCGCGAGATTCACATACAGCCCCTCCTTGAGGAGCGCCTCCCACATCGCCGCGCCGGTCTCCAGGTCCGGCATGATGACTGCGATGATTGCCGACTGTGGCTCGTCCGTGCCGAGGGTGAAGCCGAGCTGCTTGAGCCCGGCATGGAGGCGCTTGGAATTTTCCCACAAGTGAGCGCGCTTGTCGGCGCCGTGCATCAGCTTGCGGATCGACGTTTCGGCTGTGGCGACTACCGAGGGCGGAAGCGAGGCGGTGAACACATAGGGGCGGCAAACCAGTCGCAGGATCTCGAACTTGGGATGATTCGACACGCAAAAGCCGCCGACGGTGCCGACCGACTTGGAGAAGGTGCCGATAATGAAGTCGACGTCGTCGATGACGCCCTGCGCTTCGGCCACTCCGCGGCCGTTCTCGCCGATGAAACCCATCGAATGGGCTTCGTCGACGAGTACCATGGCTCCGTTGGCCTTCGAGATTGCGACCATCTCCTTGAGCGGGGCGACGTCGCCGAGCATCGAATAGACGCCCTCGAGAATCACCAGCTTGCCGGCGCCTTCCGGGATCCGCTTCAGCCTCTTCTCGAGCGCGTCGACGTTATTGTGGCGGAACGCGACGATCTGGGCGTTGCCGAGAGCGCATCCGTCATAGATCGAGGCATGGCTGTCGACGTCGAGGACGATGTAATCGTCCTTGCCGGCGAGCGTGGAAATGATCCCCAGGTTGGCGAGATATCCGGTCGAGAAGACCATCGCATGGTCCATCGCGTAGAAGTCGCGAAGC
>DATAKH010000019.1:0-15973 GCA_036261735.1 Sphingomicrobium sp. | reverse complement strand
AAGCTCGTCCACCGGCTCGACAAGGATACGTCCGGAGTCCTGCTGGTAGCGAGAAGCGCCCGTGCCGCCGCCTTTTTCTCAAAATCCTTCTCTGGCCGGACGGCGAAGAAAATCTACTGGGCGCTCGTGCTCGGTGTTCCGTCCGCCGACGAAGGGCTGATCGACGCACCGCTCGCCAAGCAGCCCGGAACTGGCGGCGAGAAAATGCACGTCGACGAGGAACAGGGCCAGTCGGCGAAGACCCGGTGGCGGGTCATCGACCGCGCCGGCAATCGCGCTGCCTGGGTCGAGCTTCAGCCGCTGACCGGCCGGACTCACCAACTCCGCGCCCACATGATGGCTATCGGTCACCCGATCGTCGGGGACGGCAAGTACGGCGGCGCCGAATCCTTCCTGACCGGCGGTATTAGCCGCAAGCTCCACCTCCATGCACGGCGGCTGAAGATCGATTCGCCCGGAGGCGGCAAGATCGACGTCACGGCCCAGCTTCCGGATCATTTCGCCCACACCCTGGAAATGCTCGGTTTCGAGCTGGCCGAGGCGGAACGGGCGGCGGCCCCGGCAAGGCGAGCCCGCCCAGCCAAGCCCCGTCGCGAGACTCGACGCGGCGAGCGGCGCTCACGCGGCGAGCGGGCGAAACGATGACCAAGCTCGCGATCTTCGACTGCGACGGCACGCTCGTCGACAGCGGCGCCACCATCTACCGGGCGCTGAGCGAGGCCTTCGAAACGCACCGGCTCGAGCTGCCGCCCGCACGCGACTGCCGGAAGGTCATCGGGCTCAGCCTCACCGAGGCGATGGCGGCGCTTGTGCCGCATGCACCCGAGCGCGATCACCTGCTGCTCGCCGAGACCTACAAGGGCTGCTTCTTCCGGGCGCGCCAGGAAGGACGGGTCGAAGAGCCGCTGTTCGACGGGATCGTCCAGCTTCTCGACGACCTCGAGAGCGACGATTGGCTGCTTGCGGTGGCGACCGGCAAGTCGCATCGCGGTCTTCGCCACTGCCTTGAGAGCCACGGCCTGAACGCCCGCTTTATCTCACTTCAGACCGCCGACCGGCACCCGTCGAAGCCTTCGCCGGAAATGGCGCTCGCGGCCATGGCCGAGGCTGGCGCTTCCGCAGCTCGGACTGTCGTGATTGGCGATACAAGCTTCGACATGGCGATGGCCGTTGCCGCCGGAGCGACGGCTATCGGCGCCGCCTGGGGCTATCACGATTCCGACGAGCTGGTTGCGGCGGGCGCACGTTCGGTTGCCGAAGCCCCTGGCGATGTGCTGCGCCTTGCGACGGAGGCGGTAAATGGCTGACGAGGACCTCTGGAAGCGCCGCTTTGCCATCTTCTCGGCCGCCCGGCTGATCGGGCTGTGCACCGTCCTCGCCGGCATTGCCGTCGCCTTCACCGGCCTGCTGAGACCAGGAGGCTGGCCGGCTGTCGGCGCCGTTCTCGTCGTCCTCGGACTTATCGATGCGGTGGGAGCGCCGATGCTGCTGAGGAAACACTGGGAACGCGAGGACCGGTCCGAGTGAAGCGCTTCTGGAAGGCTGCGGCCGCCGTTCCCGAGGATGGCGGCTGGGCGCTCCAGCTAGGCGGTAAGCCGCTTCGCACGCCGGCGCGGGAGCCGCTGCTGGTGCCGAGCGAGCACTTGGCCCAGGCAGTCGCCGATGAGTGGAATGCTGCCGGCGAGATGGTGGATCCGCGCGAAATGCCGCTGACCGGGCTCGCCAATGCAGCAATCGACCGCATCGCGCCCGACCCGCAGGCGTTCGCTGCGGAGCTGGCCAAATATGGCGAAAGCGACCTTGCCTGCTATCGCGCCGAAGGCCCGCGCCGCCTCGTCGAGCGCCAGGAGAAGAACTGGGACCAACTGCTGGCGTGGGCACGGCGCCGGTTCGATGTGGACTTCTGCACCACCTCCGGCGTCGTTCACGTCCCACAGCCCGAGCCGACTCTCCGTCAGCTCGGCAATGCCGTGGCTGCCAACGATCCATACCGGCTGGCGGGCCTGGCTCCGCTGATCACGATCGGCGGATCGCTGGTTGCTGCGCTCGCGGTGCTGGAGGGCGCACTGACAGCTGAAGCCGCGTGGGATGCCGTGACCATCGACGAGCAATGGCAGCGCGAGCAATGGGGCTCCGACGAAGAGGCCGAGGCGGTGCTGGAGGCAAGGCGGCGCGATTTCCTTGCCGCGGCGCGATTCCTGGAGCTGCTAGGTAGCTAGTGTGCAGGGCCGACGAGGTCTCGAACGAAGGCGACTAGCCCTATCTGCCGCGCCCGCTTCAATCGCTCGGCGGCAACAATCGTCCGGATTTCTGCAAGGCAGCGGCTGGCGTCCTCATTGACCAGAACATAGTCATATTCGGCCCAGTGGCTGATTTCCGCTTCCGCCCTCGCCATCCGGTCCGCGATCACGCCGTCGCTGTCGGTACCGCGATTGTTCAACCGTTCCTCCAGCTCTGACATCGACGGCGGAAGCAGGAAGATCCGGACCAGGTCTTCACCCATCGCGGCATGTAGCTGCTGAGTCCCTTGCCAGTCGATATCGAAGAGAATGTCGCGACCGTCCTTCAGCGCCGCTTTAACGGGGGCTTTCGGCGTTCCATAGCGATAGCCAAAAACCGGCGCCCACTCGACAAACTCATCTGCCGCGATGAGCCGGTCGAACTCGGACTCGTCGACGAAATTATAGTCGGCGCCCTCTACTTCTCCGGGCCGTTTCGGCCGTGTAGTCGCCGACACGGACATGGTTATCGATGGATCGGTCTCCATCAGCATCCGCGACAAGGTCGTCTTCCCCGCCCCCGACGGCGAGGAAAGAACGATCAACAAGCCGCGGCGTGCGCGCGACACTTGGTCAGCTGAACCGTCCATGCCCGCTCTTGCGATGCGCCCCGCCGCTTCGTCAAGGGCGCGTGCTGCATCGCACAACTTATCTCTTGAAATTGTGCTCTGCACCATTTATGTTGCAATGCAGCAAATGGAGATAGAGATGGTTTCGGAAACGAACACCCCTGCCAAGGCTGTCGAAGAGACGGTCGAAGTGCAGAACGACGCCGCCGTTAAGGTGGCCAAGGCTGCTTCTCCGACGGCTGTGAAGCCGGCCAAGCCGGCACGGAAGAATTCAGCGGCGAAGGTTCGCCGCAAAGCCAGGGCCGCCAGCGCCAAGCCGCAGGCCCGCGCCAACAAGAGGAATAACGAGATGAAGAACGATTCCACCAACATTTTCGCCGGTTTCAACGCCTTTCCCGGCGCTTCCGCGTTCGAAAAGCTGTTCACCGAAGCGACGGGTCGCGGCGAGGAAGCCGTGAAGCGCTCGCGCAAGGCCGCCGAGGAGCTTGCTGACCTCTATCGCGGCAACATCGATGCGTTCGTTGAGGCCGGCCGAATCGCCGCCACCGGCGCCCAGTCGATCGGCCAGGAGGTCGTCGCCAAGAGCCGCGACAACCTCGAGCAGACGGCGAACACCGTTCGCTCGTTCGCCGAGGCGAAGAGCCCGACCGAGCTTCTTCAGCTGCAGAGCGACTTCGCCCGGACCGCCTTCGACCGTTTCGTCGAAGAGAGCTCGAGCCTGACCGAATCGATGGTCAAGCTCGCCGGCGAGGCTTTCCAGCCGATCTCGAACCGCGCCAGCGCGAGCGTCGAGAAGCTCAACACAATCGCTGCCTGACAACTCCTCCCCTCCCGTCAGGCACCGCAGGCGGCCGCTCCAAACGGAGCGGCCGCCTTTTTTCTGCGCTCCACGCATCGCTCCAGCCTTGCGGCGCGTTCCGACCGTGCCATATTTACCGACAGCTATGACTTGGCATGTGACGAGCATGGGGGACGGCCCCGGACGCGGTGACGGTCTAGACGACGATCTCGAGATCGGGGTCGCGACTCGCACTCGCCCGAAGACCAAGAAGCCGTCCAACTACAAGGTGCTGATGCTCAACGACGACTACACGCCGATGGAGTTCGTCGTGCTCGTGCTCCAGCGCTTCTTCTCGATGAGCATCGAGGACGCTACCCGCGTCATGCTCCAGGTCCACCAGCAGGGAGTCGCGGTGTGCGGCGTCTTCACTTACGAAGTCGCGGAGACCAAGGTTGCCCAAGTGATCGACTTCGCTCGCGAGAACCAGCATCCCCTTCAGTGCACGCTCGAGAAAGCCTGATCTGAGCCGCTGTTGCGCCGCTGCCCGCGTCCGCTAAACGGCGGCAGTGGACAGCATTTGGATCAAGGGCGGCAAGCGCCTCGAAGGCAAGATCGCCATCAGCGGCGCGAAGAATGCGGCGCTCGCGCTTTTGCCCTGCGCGCTGCTGACCGCCGACAAGCTGACCCTGACCAATCTTCCTCGGCTAGCCGACGTCGACACTTTCAGCCACCTCCTCAACCAGTTGGGCGTCTCGACCAGCGTTGCCGGAGTGAAAAAGGGCGAGTTCGGCCGTCGAATGACTCTCCAGGCGGACGACATCGCCTCCACGGTCGCTCCCTACGACATGGTCCGGAAGATGCGCGCCTCGGTCCTCGTCCTCGGACCGATGCTCGCGCGCGCCGGCGAGGCGACTGTGTCGCTGCCGGGCGGCTGCGCGATCGGCGATCGGCCCATCGACCTCCACCTCAAGGCGCTCGAATGCATGGGCGCCGAAATCGAGCTTGCCGCGGGTTACGTGAAGGCGAGCGCGCCCGGCGGGCGCCTGGCCGGGGGCGACTACAGCTTCCCGGTGGTATCGGTCGGAGCCACCGAAAATGCGTTGATGGCTGCGGTCCTCGCCACTGGCCGGACCCAGTTATTCAACGCCGCTCGAGAGCCGGAAATCGTCGACCTGTGCAACCTGCTGGTGGCCATGGGCGGAAAAATCGAGGGCATCGGCTCATCGCACCTGATCATCGACGGAGTCGAAGCGCTCCACGGCACCACCTATGAGGTGATGCCGGACCGGATCGAGGCGGGAAGTTATGCCTGCGCCGCGGGGATTACCGGCGGAAGCATCGACTTGATCGGCGCCCGTCCCGACGACATGCGGGCGACGTTGAACGCGCTTGCCCAGGCCGGGCTGATGCTCGAGTTCCACGACAAAGGCATCAAGGTCAGCGCCGACGGCCCGCTCAAGCCGCTAGCCCTATCGACTTCGCCCTTCCCCGGCTTTGCGACGGACATGCAGGCCCAGTTCATGGCCATGCTGAGCCGCGCCGAGGGCGACAGCTTCCTCGAAGAAACGATTTTCGAGAACCGCTACATGCACGTCCCGGAGCTTCGGCGGATGGGCGCGAATGTCGATATCCACGGCCGCTCGGCGATCGTTCACGGAGTCGACACCCTGGCCGGGGCGGAAGTGATGGCGACCGACCTCAGGGCCTCGATGAGCCTGATCCTGGCGGGCCTCGCCGCCGAGGGCGAGACCGAAGTGCTTCGTGTCTACCACCTCGACAGGGGCTATGAACGTCTTGAGGAGAAGCTTTCCGCAGTCGGTGCTACGATAGAGCGGAGAAGTTCGGGATAGGGGGAGGCTTGCCGTTGCGTAATCTCGTTTTCGTGCCTTTGCTCGCACTCGCCGCGTGCGCGACTTCGGCGGAAGATCCGCGCTTCGGCGGCGTCCCGATCTTCTCCGATCCGGCCGCAGACGGGACAGTCTCCGAGCAGGCCCCGTTCATCGGCACGGCGCAAGCCGCTACCGCCCAGTCGCTCGATCGGATCGCCGCCCTCAATCCCGTGCTCCATGCCGTCATCGCCACCGATCCAACGGCAATGGCCCAGGCGCGCCAGGTTGACGCGTCGGGCAAGCAGGGACCGCTTGCCGGCAAGCCTGTGCTCCTCAAGGACAATATCGAAGCGGCCGGCCCGATGCCCACCACTGCGGGCAGCCTTGCGCTAGTGAACAATGTCACCGGCCGCGACTCGCCGCTGGTTGCGCGCCTGCGCGACGCCGGAGCTGTCATCATCGGCAAGGCGAACCTGTCGGAATGGGCGAACTTCCGCTCCAGCAGCTCAATCTCCGGCTGGAGCGCAGTCGGCGGCCAGGCGGGCAACCCTTACGCGCTCGACCGCAACGGCTGCGGCTCATCGACCGGCAGCGCCACCGCGGTCGCGGCGGGCATGGTCCGCTTTGCAATCGGCACCGAAACCGACGGCTCGGTCACCTGTCCCGCGTCGCTCAACGGGATCGTCGGATTGAAGCCGACCGTCGGGCTGGTCAGCCGCACCCACATCGTTCCGATCAGCGCCAGCCAGGATACGGCAGGCCCCATGGCGCCAACCGTTCTCGAAACCGCCCAGCTCCTGACCGTAATTGCCGGCAGCGATTCCGCGGATCAGGCGACGAAGGAAGCGGATTCGCGCAAAACTGACTACGGGGCGGGTCTCGACGCCAATTCCCTATCCGGCAAGCGTATCGGCGTGATGCGCTTTGCCGCGGGATTCGGCACCGACGAGCTGTTCGAAGCGGCATTGGCGGTGCTGAAAGCGCGCGGTGCGACGTTGGTGGACATCAAGGACTTCGATGACGAAGGCCTGGGACGCAACGAGTTCAAGGTTCTGCTCGTCGAGTTCAAGGCCGGCCTGAACGACTATCTCGCCACCACTCCGGCAACCGTGCGGACGCGAACGCTCGCCGACCTTATCGCGTTCAACAAGGCGCACGCGCCGCAGGAAATGCCTTTGTTCGGCCAGGAGATCTTCGAGCAGGCCGAGAAGACAAAAGGCCTCGACGACCCCGCCTACAAGAAGGCCCGGCGAGCCAGCTTCAACGCGGCCGGGCCGAACGGCATCGACAGGCTGCTGAAGGAGCACCGACTAGTCGCCCTGGTCGGGCCGACGATGCCGCCGGCGTGGAAGATCGACGCGGTCAACGGCGACCAGATTTCCGGCGGCGGGGCCGGAAACCTGGCAGCCATCGCCGGCTATCCCCACCTGACGGTGCCGATGGGGCTGGTGAAGGGCCTGCCCGTGGGGCTGAGCTTTATCGGCCCGAAATGGTCGGAAAAGCTGCTTCTCGACCTCGGCTTTGCATTCGAGCAGGCGCGTGGCCCGTTTCCTCAGCCGACGCTGATGCCGTCCGTCGAGTCCGGCCCGCAAGTCGCTCCAGCCTTGGAGCCGCAGGACCTTCCTGTCTCAGGAGGCTAGCCGCAGACCGGCAATCGCCGCGACGATCACGAAGATCAGCAGCACCCGCACAAGCGATGCTGGCTCGCCGAACCAAAGAAGGCCGACGATGACCGTACCCACGGCCCCGATCCCGCCCCAGACCGCATAAGCCGTGCCCATCGGGATCGAACGCGACGCAAGCTCGAGCAACGCCATGCTGATTGCGACGGAGACCAGGAAGGCGATCGTCCACGGGACGTTGCGGAACCCTTCGACGAAGCGAAGCGAGGTCGTGAAGCCGATCTCGAACAGCCCACCGACAATCAGCCATACCCAGGGCATAGATTGCTCCCGCTGGACGCGCGGCGATCGCGCGCTAATCTGCCCGTCCATGGCCGCCCGCGAAGGCATCGGCAACACGATTGCTCCGCCACGCTTCATCGCGTTCATGATTCTCCTCGTCGTCGCCGTCCCGGTCGCCATGCGCTATCTCGACACGGCTCACGCGATCATGATCGGATTCGATGTCGCGGCCACCATCTTCCTGCTGTCGTCGATCACCTTGCTCGGCACTCGAGAGGCAGCCGAGATCCGCGAGCATGCGCAGAAGAATGACGGGAACCGGGTCCTGCTGCTTGCGCTGACCGGAGTGGTAATGACGGTGCTCCTCGTCGTCATGGGCGTTCAGACGGTCGGCGGCACTCCCCAGCCCTTCACGAAAATCCTGATCATCGGGACTCTCGCGACTGCGTGGCTGTTCAGCAACACGATCTATGCGCTTCACTACGCCCACCTCGCCTATCTCGATCCGCAAAGGGGCTGTGCCGGCATCAGCTTTCCGGACACGGACGTGCCGGTCTATTGGGATTTCGTCTATTTCGCCTTCACCCTGGGGATGACGTTCCAGACATCCGACGTGCAGATCGGGTCGACGGCAATCCGCCGGGTGGTGACTTTCCACTGCTTCGCCGCGTTCATCTTCAATATCGGCATCCTCGCCTTCACGATCGGAGTGATCGGTAGCTAGGCGGCTTCGATTTCCGGCGGCGCGTCGGCGACACGGCGCGACGCGATCAGGCAACCCGCGACGATCAGCAGAGCTCCAGCCAGCGTATATCCAGTGACATGTTCGCCGAAGACGAGCCAGCCGAGGACGGACGCCCAGAGGAAGGCGCTATATTCCGTCACCGCCAGATACCCTGCGTCCGCGCGCGCATAGGCGAAGGCGAACAGCAGTGCCCCCGCCAGCGACATCGTCGCCGCGACGATAATCCAGCCCCACCAACCGAGCTCCGGCCATTGCGGAAGCCCGGCAAATGCAATGACCGCAAGCCACAGGACCGCCACCACGAGCGACTGGAAGAACGCGATCTCTAGGGGCTTCGCTGCAACCGCCTGGCGGCGCATCAGGACGATGTTGGCAGCGTAGCAGAGAGCTGAGCCGACGATTGCGAGGCTTCCGAGCAGCACCTCCGGCCCGAGCTGCCCGCGCGCCTGGCCGACCACAATAACCAGGACACCGGCGAACGCTGTCACCGATCCGACTATGGCGCGAGGCCCGATCCGCTCGCCGAGGAACAGCACCGCAAGCAGAAGCGCGACGAGCGGAGCGATGAAAGTGAGCGCGATCGCCTGCGCGAGTGGCACGCGGCCGATCCCCCAGAAGAAGAGCAGCGCCATCACCATCACCACCGCGCCCCGCGCTATGTGGATTCGCAAGGTCGGGCGGCTCGGCCACGCCCGCCGCCGGGGCAGGTAGGCGGCACTTGAGATGACCAGCATGACCAGCGAGCGCCAAACGCTGACCGCGTAAATACCGAGCGCGATCACCAGTGCCTTCATCAGCGCGTCCATGATGGACAGGACGCCGACCGCGGCCAGCGCCACGGAGAAGGCGAGGATGGGATGCTGCGGGACGCGGTTCACGCGCCGCCAATATCGACTTATTCAGCCGCGTCGAGCGTCGCCGGGTCGGCCTCTGACGCCTCGATCTCCGCCGCCTTTTGCTCGACCAGCCTTACGATGTGGTCGATCATGTCGCCGTCTTTCACATGGTGATCGGTGATGCCCGACAGATAGACCATGTGCGTTCCGTTGCCGCCGCCGGTGATCCCGATGTCGGTCTCGCGCGCCTCGCCGGGCCCGTTGACGACGCAGCCGAGCACCGACAGCGACATCGGCGTCTTGATATGCTGAAGCCGTTCTTCGAGCGTCTCGACCGTCCGGATCACGTCGAAACCCTGGCGGGCGCAGCTTGGGCAGGAAACGACACGCACGCCGCGGCTTCGGATTCCGAGGCTCTTGAGAATCTCGTAGCCGACGCGGACTTCTTCCTCCGGCTCGGCCGACAGCGACACCCGGATCGTGTCACCAATCCCGGCCCACAGGAGGTTGCCGATCCCGATCGCGGATTTGACCGTTCCGCCGATCAATCCCCCGGCCTCGGTGATCCCGAGGTGGAGCGGGCAATCGACCTGATCGACGAGCTGCTGGTAGGCGGCGACGGCGAGGAAGACGTCCGAGGCCTTCACCGCGACCTTATAGTCGCGAAATCCGTGGTCCTCGAGGATCCGGATATGGTCCAGAGCGCTCTCGACGAGCGCCTCCGGGCACGGCTCGGCATATTTTTCGAGCAGGTCTTTTTCGAGGCTCCCGGCATTAACGCCGATACGGATCGCGCAGCCGTTCGCCCGCGCCGCCGCAATAACCTCGCGGACCCGCTCTTCGGAGCCGATGTTTCCGGGATTGATCCTTAGGCACGCGGCTCCCGCGTCCGCAGCTTCGAGCGCGCGTTTGTAGTGGAAGTGAATGTCGGCGACGATCGGCACGTTCGCTTCCCGAACGATCTCCTTGAGCGAAGCGGTCGCAGCCGCGGTCGGGCACGAAACTCGGATGATGTCCGCGCCGGCCTCTTCGCAGCGGCGGATCTGCTCGATTGTCGCCTTGGAGTCCTCTGTCGGCGTATTGGTCATGGTCTGGACGCTGATCGGCGCGTCCCCGCCCACGGGGACGGAGCCGATCATGATCTGCCGCGACTTGCGCCGCTCGATATCGCGCCAGGGCCGAATGGACATGGCCGTGCATATAGGTGCTCGGGTGAGCCGCGGCAAAGGCGGAAAGTTCGCTAACTTCTGGTGGTTGGCGGCAAATGGCCAGCCGTGATACGGCTTGGGCGGAAGACTCGCGGGGGCGCCAGTGAACAAGTGGACCCGGCCGTTCGAGTGGAGTGGTGCTTCGGCTGGGCCCGCCGAGGGCAGGACCGCGCCCGCCAGGCACCACTATTTCGCCTTCCTGAGCTACAGCCATGAAGACAGCGCCGACGCCGACTGGCTCCACCAGGAGCTCGAGCGGTTTCGAGTCCCTTCGAGCATTGCCGGCCGACTGACCGGCAACGGGGTCATTCCCCGGCGACTGACTCCCATCTTCCGCGACCGCCAGGAGCTCGCCGCTGCCGACGACCTTGGGGAGGAGATACGCGAGGCCCTCGAAGCATCGCGCTGCCTGATCGTGCTCTGCTCGCCCGCAGCCGCCAGGTCGAAATGGACGAGTGCAGAGATCGAAGCCTTCAAGCGCGCGCATCCGGACGGCTGCGTCATCGCCGCTATCGTCGCCGGCGAGCCATTCGCGAGCGAACGCACCGACGAAACGGAAGAGGAGTGCCTTCCGCCCCCCCTGCGACAGAAATTCGACAAGCGCGGCCGGCCGACCGGGAAGCGCAACGAACCCTTGGCCGCCGACCTGCGCGAAGGCCGCGACGGACGCCGCCGCGGCCTTCTGAAAATCGTCGCGGGGATCCTCGGACTCGCGCTCGACGACCTGGTGCAGCGCGATCATTTGCGCCGACAGCGGCGGCTCGCCGGAATTGCAATCGGCTCATTTGCGGGGATGTTCGTTGCTACTGCTCTTGCTGTCACCGCGATCGAAGCGCGGGACTCCGCCCGCGACCAGCGTCGTGAAGCGGAGGGGCTCGTCGAGTTCATGCTCGGCGATCTCAAGGACAAGTTGGAGCCGATCGGGAGGCTCGACGCGCTCGACGGCGTCGGAACGCGGGTGCTCGCCTATTACGAAAAGCGGGACACCGCCGACCTTTCCGACGCGGCGCTTGCACAACGGTCAAAGGCCTTGAGCCTGATGGGTGAAGTTGCGGTTCAACGGCGCGACCTCGACGGAGCTTCGCGGCTGTATCGCGGTGCCATGGCGGGCACCGGCGAGGCCATACGGCGCCAGCCTGACGATCCGCAGCGGCTGTTCGATCACGCGCAGAACGTGTTCTGGATCGGGCAGATCGCGATCTTCCAAGGATCGTTGCCGCAGGCCGCTTCAGCGTTCCGCGAATACAAGCGGCTGGCGGACCGGATGGTCGCGCTGGACCCGAACAGCATCAAGTGGCGGATGGAAGTCTACAACGCCGAGGCCAATCTCGCCGGCGTCCTTACAAAGCAGCGCCGCTTCGAAGAGGCGGCCGCTTTATGGAACCAGCTGTTCCGGATGATCAGTGCCCTGACAACGGCGGACCCGCGTAACCGGGAATACCGCCAGTCGCTCGTCGAATCGCTCGCCTGGTATGCCGATGCAGAGAGGGATCTGGGGCGGCTTGCCAACGCCACGGCGTTGCGAGAGCGGCATGTCGCGCTGCTCTCGCAGCTGGAATCAGAGACCGGTGACGTGACCTATCGGCAAAAGCTGATGTCCGCACAGCGCTACCTCGGCGGCCTCTATGCGATCCGCGGGCGGAACGACGATGCCCTTCGCCAGCTTCGGTCGGCAATCGCCACCAGCGACAGGCTGACGGCGACGGATTCCGAAAACAGCAGGCCGCTCGAAGAGGGCTTCATGGCGCGGCTCGCGGCTGCGAATATCCTCCTCGCGAGCGGCGCGCGCGATGAGGCGGCCTCAATGACTCAGGCCGGCTGCGAACTGGCTCGCAATCTGCTGAGCAAGGATCCCACCATACCGGCCTGGCGAGGCGGGCTTCGCGACTGCCTGATGTCCAGAGCGCTCCTGGCCAGCGCGTCGGCCTCCCATCGCGATGCGTCCGCGCTTGCGGCTCAGGCGGTGCAGGTGGCGCGGACAGTCAAGACAACCGATCCGGCGGACGACGCCTTCCATGTTGCCCGTGCGCTGCGCACCCTGGGCGACGTTCGCAGGGCTTCGGGCGATGCAGCTGGAGCGCAGTCGGCGTGGCGGGAAGCGGCGGCGGTTATCCCTCGTGGAATCGCCGAACGGCCCGACGAGTTGAACGAGCGCGCTATGATCGAGGCAAGGGTCGGCCGTCGCGCGGATGCAGCGGCGATACGGGCGCAGCTGGCGCGAATGGGATACCGAAGCACATGAAAAGAGCGGAGAGTGACCGATGAGTAAGAAAATCACGTTCAAGCCACATCAGAACGGTGGCTCCGTCGACTGGAAAGTCGGCAACCAGGCCGCCGGCAAGCACAAGACCAAGGTGCGCAAGGATTCCGGCGCCGAAGCCCTGAACTTTTCGTTGAGCAACGATGCCATCGCGGCCGGCTACAAGTTCGACACTTCGGATCCGATCTGGGTCTGCGAAGACAATGGTCGATGCCCCTCGTCCCCGTCCGCGCATGGGCAGATCAAGCTGCTCGACGCGACCGACAGCAGCGTCAGCGTGGCCGATCTCAACACCGAGCAGGTTACGCTTCGGTACCAGTTGAACGTGACCAACGGAAAAGGCGCGAGAGTGCCCATCGACCCCATCATCCAGAACGTTCTTTGACCGTCAGCGCGCGAACCCAGCTTGAACCGCGAACCGCCTGATCTCCGCCTCCAGGTCGAGCCAGGGGCAGGCATTCACCCGCCGCGCCTTCCGTTCGTGCTCAGCGTCGGCATTACCGGGCATCGCGTGGAGGCGCTTCCCGAGGGAGCGCTCGAGACCATCGTTGAGCGCCTTGGCACCGCGCTGGTCGAGATCAAGGCGCGCGCGGTCAATCTCTACGAACGCGAAGCCGGCTGCTTCGCAGATTGCCCGCCACGGATGCTGTTCGTCTCGCCGCTGGCCGACGGCTCCGACCAAATCGCCGCCGACATCGCTCTCGAGCTAGGCTTTGAGCTCCATGCGATCCTGCCTTTTGCGCGCGAAGCTTATCGCGGGACGCTGCATAATTCCGCGCTGGCGCGGTTCGACGATCTTGTCGACCGCGCCGCCTGCGTCCTGGAACTTCCAGGCGGCCTCGATGAGCAGCGCGCCGCCTTTGTGATGGCTGGCCGGGCGACGATCGCGCATTGCGACGTCCTGATCGCGCTGTGGGACGGGCTCCCTCCGCGTGGTCGCGGGGGCACCGGGGAAGTCGTCGAGCTGGCGCTGACCCGCGGCACGCCGCTGGTCCATGTTCCAGTCGATCCTGCCCAGTCGCTCGGCCTCCGCTGGAGCGCGTTCGATCCGTCGGTCGTCACCCGCCACGCCGAAAGCTCCGTGGAGCGGAGCTTTACTACCGACCATCTCGATCAGGTCCTGACCGGGCTGTTGTCGCCACCGCCCGACCGCAACGAGCGCGGCTTCATCGCCACGTTCCAGCGCGAGCGCAGCCGGCTTTGGAAAACGCGCGTCGAATATCCGCTAATGCTTGCTGCCGCCGGTGTTTCGCGGTTCGAACGAAGCGCATGGCGCGGCGACATTTCGGCGGCTTATATCCGCGAGGATTGGGAGCGCTATCAAAGCGGCTGCTGGGCACCGAGCGGCCTGTCCAACCCGCTGGCGCCGCTCGAGCAATGGTATGGCTGGACCGATTCGCTCGCCAGCCATTTCGCCCAATGCCACCGGAGCGGACACGTGTTCAATTTCATACTGGCGGCGTTCGCAGTCCTGCTCGCGCTGACCGCGCTGCCGTTCCCCGAATGGAAACCGGCGCTGGCGCTGGTCGAAGTCGTGGTGATCCTGTCGATCCTCATCAACACCAGGATTGGCAATCGGCAGCAATGGCACCGCCGCTGGCTCGACTATCGTCAGCTGGCGGAGCGATTGCGCCCGATGAGGAGCCTGAAGCTCCTGGGAATCGCCGCTCCCGATCCGCCCGGAACGGCGGCGAATCCGATCTCTCGCCGGTGGGTCGAGTGGTATGCGGCAGGCGTATGGCGAGCGATCGGGTTTCCGCGCGGCCGGATCGGCGCGAACCAGGCTCCCGCACTGGCCACCGCGATTTCGGCGCACGAGTTATGGCCGCAAGTCGATTATCACCATCGCTCGGCAAAGCAGGTGGAAGCGCTCGACGGCCGTCTCGAAACGCTGGGCCTGGCGGTCTTCGGAGCCACTTTGTTGAGCTGCATCGCCCTGCTCGTCGCGATAGCCGTGGATCATGAGTGGGCGCTCGCCAACGCGAAATGGTTCACCATCGCCGCCGCCGGCCTGCCGGCGATCGGAACAGCGATCTTCGGGATTCGAGTCCAGGGCGACTACCAAGGAACGGCGGTCCGGTCGGAACAGACGGCCATTGTCCTGCGGCAGGTGGCCGAGCGGCTTGAAACCGAAAGCCCGGACCTGCCCCGGGCCGCCGACCTCGTCGAACAGGCGGCACGCCTGATGACCGCCGACCTCGGCGACTGGGCGCTGCTCAACCAGCAGCACGACTTGTCGGTCGGCTAAGGCTTCAAGAAATCGGCAATCGCCTCGACGATCGCCGAGTCCACCGGAAGAGACGGATCGCCGTAGGTCGCGAAGTTCGCCGCGCGATCGTCGCTGCCCACGTCCTTCAGCACGTGATTCATCTGCGGGACGATGACCAGCTTTGCCCGAGGCTGAGCTGCCGCGAGAGCTTTCGCGTCGGATTCCGAGACCTGCAGGTCGCGACCGCCCTGGACGATCAGCATCGGCAGCTTGACCCCGGCCGCTAGCTTCGCGGGATCCGAGGCCATCAGGTCCATCAAGAACGGCTGGATCTGCGGCGCGAACAGCTTTTGCAGCGGAGCCGGCATCGTCGAGGAATCGACGCTCTTGCCTGCCTCGAGCGAGTCGATCGCCGGCATCGCGACTTCCAGAAGCGGCGCATTGGCAGGATTGGCCCGGAGCTGCTCGCGGATCACGTCGCCCATCTTCCGGCCGACTGCGCTGACCAGGATCACTCCGCAAAGCCCGTCGGCCTTCTGCGCGGCTTCAAGCGCGACAAGACCGCCTTCGCTGTGGCCGAGAACCCAGACGCAACGCGCTCCTGTGCGTTCACGGATCGACTTGACCCAAGCGTGCGTATCGTCTGCATAATCGGCGATCCGGACGGCATTGGCGTCGGCAATGGCGTCCTTGCTTCCCAGCATCCCGCGCTTGTCGATTCGAACGGTCGATACGCCCATGCCGGCAAGCTCTTCGGCAAGCAGCCGATACGGCGCCGCCTTCACTCCGAGCGGGTTGTTGCCGTCGCGGTCGGTTGGACCGGAGCCGGGGATGATAAGGACGACTGGGGCAGTCGGCCCGGCATCGAGCAAGGTTCCGGCCAGCGGGCCCTGCGGCCCCGGCGCGGTTATCGGCTGCGCGGCGGCAGCGGCTGCTGCAATGAAAAGTGCAATCATCATCAATCGTCCTTTCCCCAGCGCCAGCGCCAGCCGCCGCGCGTCGTTTTCGCAGTGATCAACATCAAGAGCACAGTCGCCGGCAGGACGACGCCGATCAGCGCCAGCGGCGATCCATGAAGCGCGTATGCGGCACCGACCATGACCGCCAGATAGATGGCCAGGACGAGCCATCCCTGCCACGCGATCGGAAACCCGCTGCCATAACCGAAGCGCTTTGCAGCGAACCACTCGGGGCCGTCGTGCATCGCAGCCTCGTCAGCCCAGGAGGGCTGCCACGGCGATCCCGGTTGCGAGCAGCAAGAGTGCCACTGCGATCAGTATCGGCCGGTGAGCCGGGCTCGCGTGAAAGGCCATGAACATCGTCGTCCTCCTACTTCTTTGCCGGCCGTCCCCG
>DATAKH010000078.1:0-7780 GCA_036261735.1 Sphingomicrobium sp. | reverse complement strand
CCGGAAAAGCTTCACGGCGTGATCCGCGAAATCCTCGCTCCCTACCCTGCGCTCGCCAAGGGCCGGATCCGGATTGCCGGCGACGATGCCCCGGTCGACGACCGCGGGGCGACTCCGATGGCGCTTCTCGTCCACGAGCTTGCAACCAATGCGTCCAAATATGGCGCCTTGTCCGTTCCCGAAGGCCAGGTGGAAGTAACGACGAAGGTCGACGGCGAGGCGCTCGAGCTTTGCTGGCGGGAAAGCGGCGGCCCGGAAATTGCCTGCCCTCCGGACAGCACGGGCTTTGGCACCATGCTCAGCGAGCTCAGCATCGTCCAGCAGCTCGGCGGCAGAATCGACCGCGAATGGCTTCGCGGCGGGCTGGTGGTCAGGGCAAGGGTGGAGCTGTCGCGGCTGGTCCGTTCGTCAGCCGAATAGCTTGAGCGCCGCGGGCGGCGATACCGGCCGGCCCTCGCGAACGCCGAGGGCGTAGTCGATCGCGCCCTTCACCGTGTCTTCGTCGGTCGGCTTGGTGATGACCCCGATGGCGCCTGCGACGCCCGCTCCAAGCAGCGCGGGATTGGCGGTAATGAAAACGACCGTGACGCCCTTCTCGCCCAGCCGCGCACCGATCTGCGGCCCGGTCAGGCCGTCCCGTAGGTTCAAGTCGACCAGCGCAAGGTCGAGAGCCTCGTCGAAATACAGCTCGGCGGCTTGCAAATCGGGGACGATGCCCGCGGGCTCGTGGCCGAGGTCCTCGAGGATATTCTCGAGCTCGATTGCGATCAGGATCTCATCCTCGACGATCAAAATTCGCGCAGGCATGGGTCACAACCAGATTCAGCAGCTTCGCTAAAATATAATTTCGCCCCATTAACGCGGCAAGGCGGAACATGTTGCGCTCCGGCGTACCGGCGCCGGGATGGCGGTGCAGGATGGACTTGGGCGCAGCGTCTTGGCAGCACTAAGCGATGAAGCGCTATCGCCCGCAACTGGACTCGCTGCGGGCCTTTGCCGCGATCGCCATCCTCTTCGCCCATTTCTGGATTGGCGGTTCGACCCTGGCCACACCGGTGGGGCTGCTGGCGGTTCGCCTGTTTTTCGTCCTCAGCGGCTTCCTTCTCACCTCGATCCTGCTGGCCGAGCGCGACGAGGCGAGCCGCCGCGGGATCGCCAGGGAACGGTTGCTTCGCAATTTCTACGCCCGCCGAATTCTCCGCATCTGGCCCGCTTATTATCTGGCGATCGGCGCCGCGCTTCTGTTCGGGGCCGCCGGGGTCGCCGCCACCTTCGCCTGGCACGCGTTGTTCGGCTCCAACATCCTCTACTTCCTCGAGGGCGCCTGGGACCCCGTCCTGCTCAGCCACCTGTGGACCCTGTCGATCGAAGAGCAATTCTACCTCGTACTGCCTCTCGTCGTGCTGTTCGTACCCCGGTCGCTTTTGCGGCCGGTCCTGGTCGGCGGGATCGCGGCCGCCCTTCTGTTCCGCTTTATCGTCGCGGCGCTGTTCGATGGGCCGCATGTTTTTTACAGCGCTTTGCCCCTCGCCCAGCTGGACGCTTTGTGCGGCGGCGCGCTGCTTGCCGAGATCCTCGCCGGCGGTCGAACCGTGAAGTGGAAGCCGCTTCTCGCCTGGTCGCTCCCGGCCGCGCTCGTCCTCAACCTGCTGCCGCTGCCCGAAATCATCAACTACCCGCTCGTCCCCGCGGCCTATGTGATCGCGATGATCGCCGCGGTCGCCGCTGCGCAGCAGGGGGTCGGGGGGCTCGCCGGGGCGGTGCTTGGCAACAGGGCGCTGATCGCGATGGGACGGATCAGCTACGGCGTCTATCTCTACCATGTCCTCGTCTGGGGAGCGGCCAACGCGGTCCAGCGATCGCTCGGCTACGAGCCGCTTCACTACGGCTTCGTCAGCTTCGTGATCTGGTCGTCGCTGTCGATCGCCGTCGCGACTGCTTCCTGGTTCCTGGTCGAGCGTCCCGCCCTGTCGCTCCGCCGCCGATTCCAGCTCGATCGCCCCGCCCCAACCCTTATCCCGGCCGCCCCGACGTCGGCCTAGGTCCTGCAGGCGGCGTTCCTGCCGGCGTTCGCTACGTGCCAAAATAGGTCAATCGGACAAGGGGTTGTGCTGACCCTGACTTTCGTTAAGTTCGACCGCCTCGGTACCGCAATCGCAACCGGCAATCTGATCGGTTGCCTTCTCAAAGGGGAACGTGTTCATGCGTAACGGGCTGTTTGATTCCAACTCCATCAACAACGGCAACTCGGTCTTCGGCCAGGGCCGTGGGCCGCAACTCGACCTTCGGCCGGACATTCCCTTCTCGACCGACAAGATCGTCGGCATCGACCTTACCCATGTCATCCACACCAACGACGTCGCCGCGGCCAAGGGCGGCAATGGCGGCGGTCCGGGCGGCGGCGGCGGCCCGGGCGGTGGCGGCGGCGGCGGCGGAAGCAGCTTTTCGCCCTACACCAGCGGCTCGTCCGACGGCTCCGGCTACAACATCACCATCACCTTTACCGGAACCTGGACCCAGGAGCTTTACGATGTCTTTGTCGGTGCGGCCGATCGGCTGACCGCGCTGATCACCGGCGACCTCCAGGACGTCAGCGTTCGCAGCCGCGGCCAGGTGACGAACGTGGACGACATCACCATCAGCGCCGAGCTCGGCCAGATCGATGGCCTTTACGGGATCCTCGGGCAGGCCGGGCCGACCTCGGTCCGGACCAGCAATTCGCTTCCTGCCACCGCCCAGATGAAGTTCGACATCGTCGACGTGCAGGACATGGGTGTCGACGTCTTCTCGGACGTCGTCCTCCACGAAATGGCGCACAGCCTCGGCTTCGGCTCGATCTGGGACCGGGTCGGCCTCGTCAGCAACGGCCAGTACATCGGCGCCGAGGCGAACGCTGAATATCACGCCATGGGCGGGACGGGCTTCATTCCGGTCGAGCAGGATGGTGGCTCAGGCACCGCCGGCGCGCACTGGGACGAAGAGACCTTCGGCAACGAGCTGATGACCGGCTACATCAACGAGGGGAACAATTACTTCACCGAGATGAGCGCGGCCGCTTTCCAGGATCTCGGCTACCAGACGACGCAGGACTACGCCGCCTGGGCAGACACCGGCTACGTCCTCGTCTGATCGACCCGGCACGACTGACAAAAGAAGACCGGCCCGGGGGCACGCCCCGGGCCGGTTTTTGTTTTAACAGCAGTCGCTAGCCGCGCTCTGGAACCGGAGGCGGCGGCGGGGGCGGAGCCGGCGGAAGCGGGCACATTTCAGTCGCCATGATCACCGTTCCGTCAGGGCAGGTTTGCGTCGCCGGAGCAACGTCGACCGGCGCCGGCGCGGGCGGAGGCGGCGGCGGCAAGGGCGCTGCAGTTCCTCCGAAGTTGAAGATCAGGCTGGCAAGGATGCTGTGCGAACGAAACTTCGCCCGGGCACCGAAATCGTCAAAGTCGGCACTCTCGTCGAAGTGGAGTCGGCCAGTGTTGAAATAGCGGTATTTCAGGCCGAGCTCGACGTTATCGGAAACAGCCATCCGAGCACCGGCGATGATCTGCCATGCCCAGGCGCTGTCGCTCTCGCCGCCGAACTTCACTCGGGCACGGCCGAAGCCGCCGCCGCCGTAGAAGGAGAAACGGTCGCTGCCGCCGACGTCGAACAGCAGGTTTCCCATACCCGAGAGGACCGAAACGTGGTCGTCGTCGAGATCGTCGAACTCCTCACCGTCGACGACCACCGAGTCGACCCCCGCGCGCTTCCAGCCGAGCTCGGCTTCGGCGCGAACCATCCCGAAGTCATAGCCGGCGAGCAGGTCGAGATCGATGCCGGTCTTGTAATCGATCCTGAAGATATCGCCGAGATCGCCATCGTCGAAGACGAGATCGACGTCGGTATCCTGCGCAAACATCGCGCCGCCTTCGAGAGCTACGTAAGGCGAACCGTCGCGAGCCGCGGCTGGCGATGAAATTGCCGCAATTGCCGCGGCAGCGAGCAAGTATGTCTTCACCTGTTTTCTCCTCTCACTCATCAACGAAAGCAACTCGAGATCAAGTTCTGCACGGCGAAGCCGCTTACTTAGCTCACCCGGACGGGTGACCCGCTGCTTTCACGAAGATTGAAATAAAGGGCGCAGGAATTGCACGATATTGACGAAAGTTAGTCGTGGCGGAGATTCAACGACTACTGCGGCCTTTTCGCATCAATGAAGTGACTCGGCGCGTGCCGGTCTAGAAAGATCAGGCGACTGGGACTCCGTAGAGATCGTGGTCGTCGGAATCCTCGATGTGCGCGGCAACGATGTCACCCTGCTCGACTCCGCGCGCATCGCGGAGATGGACTTCGCCGTCGATCTCCGGCGCATCGGCCTTGGTGCGGCCGCTTGCGCCGCCGGTTTCCGGGTTGGCCGCGTCGATCAGCACCTCGACAGTCTTGCCGACCTTTGAGCGAAGCTTTTCGGCCGAGATCCGCGCCGACAATTCCATCACCCGTTCGAACCGCTCCTGCTTCACTTCGCCGGGGACCTGGTCGGCCATCGACGTTGCCGGGGCGCCTTCGACAGGCTCAAACTTAAACGCGCCGACGCGATCCAGCTGTGCCTCCTCGAGCCAGCGCAACAAATATTCGAAGTCCTCCTCGGTCTCGCCGGGAAAGCCGACGACGAACGAGGACCGAACCGCAAGGTCGGGAACCTGGCTGCGCCACTCGCGCAGCCGCTGGAGCACCTTGGCCTCGTTGGCCGGCCGCTTCATCGCCTTCAGGATCTTCGGGCTGGCGTGCTGGAAGGGGATGTCGAGATAGGGGAGCAAGAGCCCCTCCGCCATCAGCGGGATGACACTGTCGACGTGCGGATAGGGATAGACGTAGTGGAGCCGAACCCAGGCGCCGAGCTGCCCCAGCTCCCGCACCAGGTCGGTCATGTGGGCGCGTACCTCGCCGCCCTTGCACGGCCACGACGCGTGCTTGAGGTCGAGCCCGTAGGCGGAGGTGTCCTGGCTGATAACCAGCAGCTCCCTGGTCCCCGCGGCGACCAGCTTTTCCGCCTCGCGCAGGATGGCGTCGGGGCGCCGGCTCTGGAGATCGCCGCGAAGGTGGGGGATGATGCAGAAGGCGCAGCGGTGGTTGCAACCCTCGGAAATCTTCAAATAGCTGTAATGGCGCGGAGTCAGCTTCAGCCCCGACTCCGGGACCAGGTCGACGAACGGAGAAACTGTCGGCGGCGCGGCATCGTGAACCGCCGCGACCACTTCTTCATATTGCTGCGGGCCGGTGACTGCGAGAACGCCCGGGAAGCGTTCGCGGATCATCTCCGCGTCCTTGCCCATGCATCCCGTGACGACCACCCGGCCGTTCTCGGCGATAGCCTCGCCGATCGCTTCGAGGCTCTCGGCCTTGGCGCTGTCGAGGAAGCCGCAGGTGTTGACGAGCACGACGTCGGCGCCGGCATAGTCGGCGGACATGTCATAGCCGTCGGAGCGGAGCTTGGTCATGATTCGCTCGCTGTCGACCAAGGCCTTGGGACAGCCGAGCGAGACCAGCCCAACCCGGGGCGATCGAGGAAGAGTGGTCGTCTTCATTGGAAGGCGCGCCATGTAGTGACGCTTGGGATGAAAATCGAGGCCTGACGCGCGTTTATGTGTCAGCTTCGACGATTTCCAGGATCCAGTCGCCTTCCTCGAGGTGGTGAGTCGCCGGGTCGTCGCGGCCGTAGGGGATGCCGTTGCGGACCATCCGCACCGGCTGGCCGGTGGCGATTTCCGATAGCGGCTTGCCGACCTCGCCATTCTCGATCGACCGCTCGCGGAGCATGACCTTGCCCTCGCTGGTGGCGAGGTCGGCGAGATATTCGGCGCGGTACGGCCCCTGAAGCGAGCTGGCCAGCAGCAGTCCGGCAAAGCTGACGGGGTTGATAACCGTGTCGGCACCGGCCTGCCTGGCAATATCCTCATTGTCCGACACGCGGATGGTGACGCTGATGTTGACGTCGGGGGAAAGCTTGCGCGCGGTCAGCACGATCAGAATTGCCGCATCGTCGCGGCCGGCGGAAATCAGCAGCGCCTTCGCCCGCTCGACATGCGCAGCCCGAAGCGTTTCGTCGCGGCTGGCATCGCCCTGGAGGACAGCCACACCACACTCGCTCGCCCGTTCCAGTGCTTCCGGGTCGGAGTCGATAACGACGATAGTGCTGGGGTCCACTTCCCGAGCGAGCAACTCCTCAAGGGCCTTGCCGTTGCTCACTCCATGGCCGGCGAGGATGACATGGTCGCTGAGTCGGCGCTGGATTCGTTTCATTAGCCACCTGTTCCAGGTTTTCTTGATGACGAACGTGTAGGCGGTGCCCGCCAGAACGAGGATGAAGATGATCCGGATGGGAGTGACGATCAGGGCGTCGAACATCCGGGCGCGGTCGGTGACCGGCACGATGTCGCCATAGCCGGTCGTAGTCGCACTGATCATCGTGAAATAGAGCACGTCCGTGAAACTGACGACGCCGTCGAGATTGTCGTGGAGGCTGTTTCGTTCGACCCAGTGGAAGGCAATGATCAGCACCAGCAGGCTGAACAGGACGGCCATGCGAATGCTGAACTGCAGCCACGGCCGCACCGGCGACGAGCGCCGAAGGGTCATGTGCGTCAGGTCGCGGTGGCGACGCGGCGTCAAGGTCGTCGCCCGTGCGCGCGGAGGACTCGATCCGGCATCCGGCTGAGGGATTTTTCACGGGCCATGACATGTTTGTGTAACCGGAGGGATGCCGCTGGCCAACGGCTGATGTCGTGGTTAAAGGCGCCGTGCCCCCAATCAGGAGTGTTCAATGCGTATCGCGATGATCGGAACCGGCTATGTCGGGCTCGTCTCCGGCGCCTGTTTTGCCGATTTTGGCCACGACGTGACCTGCGTCGACAAGGACACGTCCAAGATCGACGGACTCCATGCGGGCCGGATGCCGATCTGGGAACCCGGGCTCGACGCGCTGGTCAAAAGCAACGTCGAGCGCGGCCGGCTCCAGTTCACGACCGACCTAAAGGCGGGGGTAAAAGGCGCCGACGCGGTGTTCATCGCCGTCGGGACGCCGGCGCGGCGAGGCGACGGCCACGCCGACCTGACCTATGTTTTCGCCGCCGTTCGGGAGCTTGCAAAGGCCCTCGACGGACCTGCAGTGGTCGTCACCAAGTCGACCGTCCCGGTCGGCACCGGCGACACGATCGCCCAAATTCTCGCCGAAGAAGGCGCGCCGAAGGGCACCAGCGTCGCTTCCAACCCCGAATTCCTTCGCGAAGGAGCGGCTATCGCCGACTTCAAGCATCCGGACCGGATTGTCGTCGGAGCCGAGGACGAGACTGCCCGCGAGGTCCTTCGCGAGATATACCGGCCGCTGTTCCTCAATAAGGCGCCGATCCTGTTCACCGGCCGCCGGACCGCCGAGCTTACCAAATATGCGGCCAATGCCTTCCTCGCGGTGAAGATCAGCTTCATCAACGAGATCGCCGACCTGTGCGAGGCGGTCGGCGCCGATGTCCAGGAAGTTGCCCGCGGAATTGGGCTCGACAACCGCATCGGCCCCAAATTCCTGCATCCCGGCCCCGGCTATGGCGGAAGTTGCTTTCCCAAGGACACGCTCGCCTTGCTTCAGACCGCGGCCGAAGCGGGCGTCCAACAGCGCATCGTCAGCACCGTCGTCGACGTCAACGACCAGCGCAAGCAGAGCATGGCGGGCCGCGTCGCCGACGCGCTTGGCGGAAGCGTGAAAGGAAAGACGATCGGCGTTCTCGGGCTCGCGTTCAAGCCGAAC
>DATAKH010000058.1:0-5808 GCA_036261735.1 Sphingomicrobium sp. | reverse complement strand
AAGCCGCCGCAAGCGAAGTCGTGAAGTTCCCTAAGCCGCTCGATCCCGAGCCCGCCGGCACCACCCTGATAGGCGAAGGAGGAATCCACGAAGCGGTCGCTGACCACCCACTCGCCGCGCTCGAGCGCGGGCCCGATTGTCTTTTCGACATGATCGGCGCGAGCGGCGGCGAACAGCAAGGCTTCCGCTTCCATTGGCCAGTCATGATCGTCGAGCAGTAGCCGCCGGATCGATTCCGCCGCTTCGCTCCCGCCCGGCTCGCGCGTCTCGACAACGGTCAAGCCGCGGTCGCGAAGCTTTGCGGCAAGTGCTCGAAGCTGGGTCGACTTGCCGACTCCCTCCCCGCCCTCGAGGCTGATGAAACGTCCGAGCGCCGTCACGCGAGCCCGAGAAGCGACTTCAGTCCGATCCAGGCGCGGCCGAAGAAGCCCGCCTCGCCGACATCCTCGCCGGCGACCAGCGGAACGACCTGCGGCGTGGTGTCGCCCGTGCTGACGACGAGCTCGGCGACCTGCTGGCCCTTCTTGATAGGGGCCTTGATCGGGCCGTCGTAGCGGACCTTCACCTGCATCTGACGAGTCAGGCTGAGCCCGGCGGGGACGGTCACCGCGAGGTCGCGCGGCGCCACCAGCGGCACTTCGCTGCTCGACCCCATCTGCACCTTGGCCTTCGCCACTTCAGCGCCCTGCTTGAACAGCGGCTTGGCCTGCCAGGCGTTGAATCCCCACTGCATCAACCGCGTCGATTCCTGCACGCGCTCGTTCCAGCTATTCATTCCGGCAAGCACCTCGACCAGCCGGCGCCCGTTTTGCTCGGCGGAGCCGGTGAAGCCGTATCCCGCCTCGTCGGTGTGGCCGGTCTTGAGTCCGTCGGCGCCCGGCACCTTGCCGAGGATTGGGTTACGGTTGGGTTGGGTAATGTCCTGCCCCGACCCGAGCGTCTTGCCCCAGGTGAACTGAGTCTGGCCGTAGAAGTCCTTGTAGAGTTTCGGATGGCGCTCGACCGTCGCCCGGGCGAGAGTGGCAAGGTCGCGAGCGGTGACATAGGTGCAGCCTTCGTCGGGCCAACCGATCGGGTTGCAGAAATGGCTGTTCGACATGCCCAGTTGCTTCGCCAGGGCATTCATCTGTTCGACGAACGCCTGCTCGGTTCCGGCGATGCATTCGGCGAGCACCACCGACGCGTCGTTGCCCGACATGGTGACGATCCCATGGAGCAAATTCTCAACGCTCACTTGCTCGTTGACCGACAGGAACATGGTGGAGCCTTGCGAATGCCATTTCCGCCAGGTCTCCGGTCTCACCGTGCAGGTCTTGTTGAGCGCCAGCTGGCCGCGGTCGATCAGCTCGAAGGCCACCTCGGTCGTCATCATCTTCGCCATCGAGGCCGGCGGAATCCTCTGGTCGGCATTGCGCTCGAACAGCACCGCACCCGAAGACAGGTCGACCAGGTAGGCGATCGGCGCGGGCGTATCGAACTGCGGCGCCTTCGCCGGAGCGGCCCCCGCTGCAAGTGTGGCCGCCGCGGTGGTGAAAAGGATTGCACGCTTCATCTTTGGCTCAAGGTTCCTGCTGGGAGTTGGAAGACCGGCCCTGTCTATCGCGCGAGGCGGCACCGCGCGAGGGGGTATCTCGGAATGGGCCCGGCTAGCCGGCGATTGCGTTGGCGAGCAACCCGACGCCCAGGGCGTAGTAGTTGGAGCAATTGTAATCGAGGATCGCGTAATAATTCTGGGTCAGCAGGTAGGCGGGCGCATAGCCGCCCGGCGTGTCCATCAGCGTTGCAAGCTCGCCGTCGGGAAGGCCCCGGCCGGTCGGAACGACCCCGAGGGAGCGCCATTCGGCAACGGTGAGCCAGCGGCTGTGGCGCTTGAAGACCGCCGGGCAGCGGGTCGGCTTGAGCCGCGACTGGATCGCCGCCCGATTGAGTGTCGCCGGCACCCTGACCGGAACGCCCCACGGGATGCCGCGCTTCCAGCCCGCGTCGCGAAGGTAATTGGCGATTGAGGCGAAGGCGTCGTCTTCGCTTCGCCACAGGTCGGCATAGCCGTCGCCGTCGCCGTCCGCCCTCAGGCGAAGCACCACCGAGGGCATGAACTGTGGAAAGCCGGTTGCTCCGGCATAGCTGCCCTTGAGCTGCCACCGCTGGACTCCGACGTCGAGCAGCTTGAGCGCGGCGATGAATTCGCCCTCGAACATCGCCCGCCGCCGTCCCTCATAGGCGAGGCTCGCGAGAGCCTCGAGCAGGTCGAAACTGCCGGTTATCGAGCCGTAGCTCGTTTCCTTCCCGTAGATCGCCATCACCACCGCCGGATCGACGCCGTAGCGCGCCTGGATCCGGGACAGGTTCGGCCAGTGCGATGAATAGCGCGCCTGGCCGCGGCGGATCAGCGATGTCGTGATGTGGCGGTTGAGATAGCCGCCGAAGGCCGGCGGCGAGTCGGAGTTGCTCGATGTCGGCCGCTGCGCCCTGTCGAGTTCCATCACGCGCTGGTTGAGCTGCAGAGAAGGAATTACCGACTGGATTGTCGCCTCGCGCACCCCGGCGCTCCGCGCCTTGCCGGCGAGATAGGCCTTATATTGTTCGAAAGGGCTGACCTGCCGGGTGATCGCGCGTGGTGCCGGATAAGCCTGAACCGCCGCGACCTCGACCGCTTTCATCTCGGGTGCGGGCGACTGCGGCTCGGGCATTGCACGGCTGTCCTGCGCTTCGGCAGGGCCGAGCGCGAGCGCGCCCGCGCCCGCCAAAGTCCAGCCGATCGTCCAACGCAACGCCACTCTCCGTGCCCCTCTCATTCCAACAGCCTAGGGGCGCCTGCTGTTCCCGGCCACAAGCATTGGTCGCACGCCTTGCACGCCCCGCCTTGAGCAGCGATATCGGACCCAAGCTTAAGGAGAGGTGGCCGAGCGGTTTAAGGCACCGGTCTTGAAAACCGGCGTGGGTTCACGCCCACCGTGGGTTCGAATCCCACCCTCTCCGCCATTCGTCGAAAAAATTCGACCGTCTGCGAAACATTCATCTTGCGTTCACGCTACAAATGTAGCACACGCTACAAATGTAGCACGAAACAGGATTTGTGATTTCTCATGCTCAGCAAGCTTCCACCGCGTGAACGCCAGATCGTCGACATCCTCTATGAGGCCGGTCCGCTGACCTCCGGCGACGTCTGCGACCGGGTGCCCGACCAGATCAGCGGCTCGGCTGTGCGCGCAATGCTAAAGCGGCTCGAGGACAAGGGCTTCGTGCAGCGCGCCGATTCGGACCGCGGCTACGTCTACAGCCCGGCGGTCCCGGAAACGGCGGCGCGCAAGTCCGCGCTCAGCGAAATCGTCCGAGTCTTCTTCAACGGCTCGGCCGCGGGCGCCGCCAGCGCCCTCCTTGGAATGTCCGACAAGCTCGACAGCGACGACCTCGACGAGCTCGAGGCGATGATCGCCAAGGCCCGCAAAGCGAAAGGGGCACAGTGATGGAATGGTTCATTCCTTTTGCGCTGAAATCGTTCGTCATAGCCGGCGGGGCACTGCTCCTGCTGAAGCTGCTGAAGGACCGCTCGGCGGCCGATCGCAGCTGGATCGCCCATCTCGCCCTTGCCGGCCTGCTCCTGCTTCCCGTCGCCACCGTCGCGCTCCCGACGCTCGATGTCGCCGGGCCGGAGTTCCTGGTCGGCAAGGCCGAGACCCAGGCGCCGGCGCCAGTCGCGATCGACCCGGGTACGGTCGCAAAGGCCGAAATTTCGGCGGCACCCGCCACGAACGAAGCGATTGCCGGAGGTGAAGCGGTCAACTGGCCCTTTTGGAGCTATGCGCTTCCAGCCGCTCTGCTCGTCCTGCTTACCCTGATCGCGCTTGGACGGCTGTTCATCCTCAAGGCGCGCGCGACCGTGCTCGTCGACGCCCCGTGGCTGACAGCCCTCGCTCACGCCCAAAAGCGGATGGGGTTCAAGCACGGCACCGCCTTGCTCACCAGCAATGACCTGCCCTCCCCCATCAGCTGGGGCGTGGTTCGGCCGGTGATCATCCTCAATAGCGAGGCGTCGGAATCGCACGCCGAAGCGGAAGCGATCATCACCCACGAGCTCGCGCACGTCGCTCATCTCGACTGGGCCAAGCTCCTGATCGCGCGCGTCGCCACCGCCCTCTTCTGGTTCAACCCGTTTGTGTGGCTGCTCGCCCGCGAAGCGCACCAGCTGCGCGAGGAAGCGGCTGACGACGCGGTTCTCGCGACCGACATCGACGAAACGGAATATGCCAGGCTCCTGGTCGGGGTCGCCCGCCACGAGTGCCGCGGCCTGTTGATCGGTGCCCATGGCGTCGCCCCCGCCCGCAACTCGCTGTCACGCCGAGTGAAGCGGGTGCTTGACCGAGCGGTGAAACGTGCCCCGGGCGGATGGCGTTGGGGCTCGGCCGCGGGATTCTTCGCCGCTGGAATGGCCGTTCCCGTCGCAGCGCTGAACCTGGTCCCCGCTACTCCGACGATGCCGGAAACCGGCGCTTATTACCCAGCAACTACCGAGCTTTCGAGCGGCAATGGCATCGCCGACGAAGCCAGCCAATCGCCGGACTCGCTGCAGGCGGGCATCGCGGCAGGGATCCGCACAGGCGTCGCAACGGGCGTCAGCCAGGGCCTCTCCTTCGCTGCCGGGAAAGGGGTTGTGATCAGCTCGCACGACGGAACGACCGTGTTGCGCAATCCCGATGGTGGCACGATCACCATCCATTCCAAGGACAAAAAGGGCCGCAGCAAGGTCGTGATGCACGGCCCGGACGGCTCGGTAATGACCTTCGCCGACGCCCGCCTCGTTCCAGGTCTTGCGGCCGTCGCGCATCCGCATCCCACTCCGCCCACCCCGCCGACCCCGCGCACGCCGAAATCCGCGCTCGACACGGCGATCGAAATGAAAGCTCTCGGAGTGACCGCCGAATATGTTGCGGCGATCCGGGCTGCCGCTCCCCAGCTGCGGCTGACGAACGACGAGGTGATCGAGTTCAAGGCTGTAGGGGTGACTCCCGCCTACCTACGGGAGCTCGCTGCCTCGGGCTATCGCAACCTCGACGCGGATTCGATTACCGAAGCGAGGGCGACCGGCGTGACCGGCGCCTATATCCGCGACCTTGCGGCCGCCGGTTATCCAAACCTCACGATGGACCAGCTCGCGGAGTTCCGAGCGGTCGGAGTCACCGGCGATTACATCCGCAAGCTGCGGAAGCGCGGCTACGGGGGACTTTCCGTCGACAAGCTCGTCGAGATGCGGGCGGTCGGCCTGGATCCGGACGACCTTCGCGGCGACGGAGGCGGCTGACGGCCAACCTCTCGCTGACCGACTGAATCACTTCACCAACTGACGAAAATTTAAGCGCTCACTTTGAGCGGACGGGCGAACTTTGCCCAAATTCGAAGGAGAATGGACATGTACCGGTTCTTCGCATTCCTCGCGGCCATTGCCCTGACTACGCTCAGCGTCACGACCGCCTGTTTTGCCAGCCCTGCTGAAAACATCCGGTTTCAGCTGCAGCCGGCCAAGCAACCTGGCGAAGTGCAACTCTCGCTCTTCTCCGGAACCGACCGCCATCACGGCAATATGGGCTCGACGTTCAGGACCAGCGACCTCGTTGGCCTGAACCTGGCGAGTCTCCAGGCACCCGGAAATCAACCAATCGCCTTTGCCCTTGTCCGGGAAGCAGGGCGCGTCGACTGCACAGGCGCGGGAGGCGCCGCCCTTGCGACCGGGACTTGTGTCTTCGCCGCTAACCCTGCGTTTTCGGATTTCCTTGTGAGTCAGGGGATCAAGCGGCCGAACCGGGACGAAGC
>DATAKH010000018.1:0-6966 GCA_036261735.1 Sphingomicrobium sp. | reverse complement strand
CTTTTGGCCGGGCACAAGCCTCGCGTTCGGATCAAGGCCATTGAGCGACAGGAACCGCTCCAGCCGGAAATCGCGATAGGCCATTTGCCCGGCTAGCGACTGCACCGTGTCGCCCGGCCGGACCGTTACCACATCGATGACTCGCGGGCGGATTTCGGCGGCTTCGGCCGCTGTGATTTTCCGGATCGTGTTCGCCGTCTGCGCGAACGGCCCCATCGCTGTCCCACCAGGCGTGAGGGTGATGAAGTGATAGACCGTTCGGGGAGCCCATTGGTACGCCATTACGCTGATATCGACCGGGCCTGACGAACCTCTGCCGCGAACGACCGTATAAGCGGCGGGGATGCCGTTGATGACAGTGCGCTGCGGTGGCGGCACTGCGATTCGGCGGTTGCCGGCCAAGCTTTGCATCAGCAATTGGACATAGTTTTCCAGGCTTCCGTCGTACCGCCCGCCGCCGAACTCCGCCTTGCCCGCGGAGCCCGCAATCGACACCGCCCGAGTGCCGTTCTGCATTAGATAGCCGACGGGCACGGTGAACTGGATCAGAAGGTCGGGATGAGTGAAGGTGCGGCCGTCGATAATCCCCTGTTCGGGATCGTCATCGACGTAGATCCCGTCGAGTCGGCTCAGGAATTCGTCGCTCCTCTTGACTCCGGTCCCCAGCCGGCCCGTTGCACGGGCATCGGCAAGCGCTCGCTGCATCCGATTGACGCTCAGCGGGTGGGTGCTCGCCCATTCCGGCAACCGCCGATTGTCGCTCCCCTGAACCCGCGCCTGGAGTGCCGAATTGCGGGTCAGGGCAGCGAGCATTTCGGCGGCCCCGGAAACATCGTATCCGGCACCAATCAGGTAGCGCATCCCCAGCGTGTCGGCGGCATATTCCTGTTCGCGCGAAAACCTCAGCGTATGAAGAACCGCATCGCGGGCGGCCCATTGGGCAACGGCCTGGCCGAAGCCGCCGAAGCCTCCGAAGATCGACGCGAGCACGCTTCCGACCGAATTGCGTCGCGCGACTTGCTCTCGCGCCTGGGCATGGCCGCCGGCGACATGGCCGACCTCGTGCCCGATCGCAAAGGCAAGCTCCGCCTCGTCGTCCATCAGCGTCAACAGCTGGCGAGTGACGTAAATGTAGCCACCGGGGACGGAAAAGGCGTTCTCGACGGCCGAATTGAGCAGCGTGAATCGATAGGCGCTCGCCGGATTGGCAATGCCGGAATAGGCCGCGACACGGTTGCCGACCGAACTTACGTAAGCTGCGCGCTGTCCGCTTTCGGCGCCTCCATATTCCTCGAGGATCTGCGTATGTTCGCGTTGCGCTTCGGCGACCAGCCGCGGATCGAGCGTCCGGACCGCATATTGCGCCGGAACCGCCGTGGCCGTGACGAATATGGCGGCGGCAGACAAGAACAGCAGACTCTTCCGCATCGCTCCTCTCTTTTGGCTTTGTTCGGGAGAATGTTGCGTCGCGGATTTGAACGAGAGATGACTGGAGCGGTTCCTGCCACCTCGTCAGCCGATTGCCAGGAACTTGGCCCGTCGCTGTCCGATCAATTGCTTCGGCTTCATCGACGCGCAGCCGTCCAGCTCCTCGAGGATCGCAGCCTTCAGAGTTGCGATGGCCGCTTCGCGGTCGCGATGCGCTCCTCCCACCGGCTCGGGAACGATCCTGTCGATGACTCCAAGCGCCTGAAGGTCGTTGGCGGTAATGCGCATCGCTTCGGCGGCGTCGGCAGCCTTGTCGGCCGTCCGCCACAGGATCGAGGCGCAGCCTTCGGGCGAGATCACCGAGTAGATCGCATGCTGGAACATCAAGACGCGGTTCGCCGTGGCAATCGCTACCGCGCCGCCGGAGCCGCCCTCGCCGACGATCGCAGCGATCATCGGCACGCCAAGTTCCAGGCACTGCTCGGTCGAGCGGGCGATGGCTTCCGCCTGCCCGCGCTCCTCGGCCTCGACTCCCGGGAAAGCGCCGGGCGTGTCGACGAGCGTGACGACGGGAAGCCCGAATCGGTCGGCGAGACTCATCAGCCGGATCGCCTTGCGGTAGCCCTCGGGCTTGGCCATCCCGAAATTGTGCTTCAGCCGGGACGCGGTGTCGTCGCCCTTTTCATGCCCGATCAGCATCACCTTGCGGCCGTCGATCCGAGCGAAGCCGCCGAGGATCGCGGGATCTTCGGCATAGGCGCGGTCACCCGCGAGCGGGATGAACTCCTCGGCGATTCCGGCGATGTAATCCTTGAGATGCGGCCGCTCGGGATGCCGCGCCACTTGCGCCTTCTGCCAGGGGGACAGCTTGGAATAGGTGTCAGTCAGGAGCTTCGACGCTTTCGCCTCGAGCTTCGCGACCTCGGGCTGGATATCGACGTCCCCGTTTTCGGCCGCCTCCTTCAGCTCGCGAACGCGCGCCTCCAGCTCGGCGATCGGTTTTTCGAAGTCGAGGTACGTCAACATGCGCTGGCGCGGGTAAGCGTGGCGAAGCGAAGCGTCAACGCGAACGCTCCGCAAGCGGGTGCCGCTCGTTCACCAATTTCACCAATCGTGCGGCGTCGACATGCGTGTAGATCTGGGTCGTCGCAATGTCGGCGTGGCCGAGAAGCGCCTGAAGGACGCGAAGGTCGGCGCCGCCCGAAAGCAGGTGCGTGGCAAAGGCATGGCGAAGTACGTGTGGGCTGATCCGGTCGGGAGCGATGCCTGCGTCCGCGGCCATCTGCCGGACAAGCTGGAACAGCCGGACCCGGGTTATGTGCGCCTTGCCGCTGGGGAATAACCACCGGCTCGATTCGGGGACATTTTCCAGCCACAGCCCGACCGCCGCCTCGGCCCGGCTGGAGATCGGAACCAGCCGCTCCTTCGATCCCTTGCCGCTTAGGATCAGGAACGGCTGCCCCTTGCGAACCGCGCCCCGAGGTAGCGCAACGACTTCGCTCGCCCTCAGGCCCGAGCCGTAGAGAAGCTCGAGCAGCGCAAGGTTTCGCAAGGCCAGAGGCTCGCCACTTGCCGCTTTGTCTCCCGCCGCCTCGAACAGCGCCTCGACCTCGCTTTCGCCGAGAATTTTAGGCAACGGCCGCTGCAGCTGCGGGTTGGGAAGCGCAGGAGATGGGTCATCGCTGCGAAGGCCGTCGTCGACGAGGAAGCGATAGAAGCGCCGGAGCGCAGAGGACCTGCGGGCGACGGTCGATGCAGCGAGGCCGGCCCATTTCTGTCCCAGCTTGGCAAGGTCGTCGCGGCCCGCCTCGCCCAGCTCCGCGCCAAGGTCCCGCGATGCACGCAAAAGGTCGCTTCGATACGCAGTGAGGGTATTGGCCGAAGCGCCGGCCTCGGCGGCGAGCATGTCGAGGAAGCGGTCGACCAGGGCGTCGCCGGAGGCCGTCACGTCCGGGCAAGCGCCTCGGCCGCGACCATTCGGGCAAGGAACTCCTGACCGCTGTTCCGAAGGGCCATGACGATGTGGAAAAGCTGGGACGACGGTAGCGATTCGAAATCCGCGGCCTGGAGCCCGGTCCCTGCAAGCACCAGGACGCTGCCTGTCTGGTCCCGCCGCGCCGCAGCGTCGATCATGTGGGTCCAGCGCGACGAGCGCCCGATGTTTAGGCCGTGCCGCGAATTGAGTCGCGATGCTGCGCCCGCGTCGAGCCGCCCGAGCGCGGCGAGGCCCGCAACCAGGAGTGCGCTGCGCTTCCTGCCCTTGCTGGAATCGCGGCCGATGAAGGCGTTCACCCGGCCAGGGCTGACATCGACGCCAGCCCCATCGGGAGCCCCGAGCGCAAGCATTGCCCAGGCGGTGTCGGCGTCTCCGCCGTCCATCTGGCCAACCACATCCGTCCAGCGCGCCGCTTGAGAATCGAGCCCGGCTGCGAGCATGGACGCGATGAGATTGGAGGCATCACCCTGAATTTGGCGGGCCGGTTGGATCCTCGAGGCGGCAGTCGCCAACATCGCGCGCGAAGCTTCGCGCTGGAGCCGGTCACCGCCAAGCCGCCAGAGCTGGCGCATTGCGGCAAGCCGGGTTCCCTGGTCGTTGGCGGCGAAGGCCAACCGCAACTGCCAGGCGTCGCTGCCGCCCAGTTCATTGGGGTCGGTGGAATCGTAAATCCACGAATAGAAATCGATCAGCGCGCGGGAGGAAAAGACTCCAAGGCCGGTCGCGATACGGGCGGATTCGAGCCGGTCCTGGAACGGGATCAGCGGTGCCCGCGCGTGCCAGGCGCGAAGCCGTGGTGTTGCGGAGTCGAGAAGCCTCGCCGGCGGGCTCATCGCGGTAGCGGTGGCAAGGCCGTAACGCCACGCCGTCAGCGCCTCGACCGGCTCCCACTCGATCGTCGTAGCGGTACCGGAATCCGAAGTCGCTCCGACGACCTTCTGAGCGAGCGCCAGGTCTATGCCTCCGATGGGCCCGCGCCGGCGCGCCGATTCGATTTGCGCCGAGGCCAACTCCGACTCCCCGTTGAGGCCGGAACAGATCGCCTGCACGATTGCAACGATTCGCGGTTCCGCTTTTCGCAGCCCGTCGCCAATTGCGCACAGCGCCAGCGGATCGGAATTGGCAAGCGCGCTCTGGACCGCCACTTGCGTCATCTTCGGCGTGAACCGGTCGGTGTCCACGCTTGAGATTACCATTCGCGCGGCATCGGCCTCACCCATCCGAAGCAATAGCCATGCGCGCTCGGCAGCCCAATCGACGGGGTTGACGCCCCGCGGCGAATGCGCGGCGGCGAGGAGAGCGCCGCGAAGGCCGATATGCAACCAGCGCGAGGCAACAGGCGTGTCCATCTGCCGCATCAGCGATGACAGGAAAACGCCGCTGGCCATTCCCCACGGGTCGCCGCCGATCCCGAGCTGACGGGGATCGAGAGCGCCGGCGGTGAAGGGATCGCGGCGGGCGAAACGCGGATATTCGATCGGAGTCGGCGGCGGCTGGTTCAGGGTTTCCTGTTCGGCCTCCCCGCTGACGGTCTCCGGGCGCGTTTCGGTCTGGGCCGGTTGCGGCCCAGGATCCGGCTGCGCCGGCTGCGTCGCCGGCGCGGGAGTGTTCGATACGGTCGGCGCAGCAACCGTGTTCTGCACCTGCGCGATCGCCGGGATCGCGAGTGCAGCAGCTGTGCCGACAAGGAGGAGTCGCTTAATTGCCGGCCGCATTGGTGACGTCGATCTCGACCGGCTGCGTGGGTACTTCACGAGTCTGGCTGGAGAGGAACACGACCGCTCCCGCGATCACGACGAGAATGACGATGAAAATGATTACGGCTCGCGACATCGGGCCCTTCCGCTGTAGTTTGGGGTCGCCGCACCTTTGCCCGACCTTCGGCGCCCCTGTATAGCCCCTCCTTCGACGGTAAAGGCCAGGAGGCGCCGCTAGCCGACCTCGGGTGCCTCGTCCGCGGAGCCCGCAGCATCATCGGCCAACGGCCGCGACGCAAACGACCGTTCCTCCCCGGCGTGAAGATCGCCGCTTTCCGCCTGCCGCTCGAGCCGCTCGCAATCACGGAGCCGATATTCGCGCTCCACCCTCTCCACGTCCTGGGCTGCGATGCCGCTCGCGCGAAGGGCAGCCTTGCCCATGACTATGGCGCTTTCGAACAGCTCTCGCTTGGCAAGCGTCAGGTCGAGGCCGCGCAACGCGATCAGGTGGCGGCGATCGTAGACGCGCACCATCACCGACGCCTGCGGGAAAGCCTTGAGAACCGCCCTCAGCGCTTCGCGGTTCAGCTCGCCGCCCGAATTGTCGTTGCAGAAGGCGATCACCTGCGCAGTCTCGGCACCGGCCGCTCGAAGCAGGTCGAGCCGGAGCCCGTTGCCATAATAGACCTTGGTCCCGAACTCCTGCGCTGTCTCGATCATGCTGGGAGTCTTGTCGATCAGCGTCACGGCGATGCCTTTGCCCATCATCATTTGGGCGACGGTCTGGCCGAAACGGCCGTAGCCGACGACGATTGCCGTCGTTTCGGGCGACTCCTCCGGTCCGTCGAGGCCCTCCGCGCTCTCCTCGCGCCGCTCCAGCCAGTCCGTGATTCGCATAAGGAAGGGAGTGGCCGCCATGGTCAGGGTCACGACCGCGCCGAACAGCGAGGCGGCCTCGGGTAGGATCAGCGCAGCCGTCGTCGCCTGGGCGAACAGCACGAACCCAAACTCGCCGGCCTGGCTAAGCAGGAGGCCGAGACGCACGCTTCGCGGCCAGTCGTTGCCGAATATGCGCGCAAGTCCTGCGATCACCAGCGTCTTGGTGACGATCACCCCCACTGCAACGCCGAGGACGAACAACGGCTGGTCGGCAATGACCCTCAGGTCGAGGAGCATCCCGACCGAGAGGAAGAACAGCCCGAGAAGGATCGAGCGGAACGGCTCGACGTCGCTTTCCACCTCGTGGCGGTACGGCGATTCGGCGAGCATCACGCCCGCGACGAAGGCGCCGAGCGCAACCGACAGGTGAAGCGAATGCATGATCGCGGACGCTCCGACGACCGCGAACAGGCCGGCGACGACGAACAGCTCGCGCTCGCCGAAGCGGCCGACGAGCCGGAACAGCGGATTGAGGACCAGTCGCCCGGCAAGCACGAGTCCGGCGATCGCCCCGACGGTATAGAGCGCAAGCGTCCAGCCGCTGGGGGCGGTCGGGTCCGGCGGCACTCGCGCCATTGCGGCGATGATCGTGATCAGCGGGACGATCGACAGATCCTGGAACAGCAGCACCGAAAAGGCCCGCTCGCCCTGCGGCGTGTTGAGTTCGTTTTCCGAGCGCAGCATCGGCAGCACCTGGGCGGTGGACGACAGCCCAAGCGGAAGGCCGATCGCCAGCGATGCCTCCGGCGACAGGCCGACCGCAACGTGGAGAAGCAGGCTGATCGCGAGCCCGCAAAGGACCACCTGCGCCAGCCCGAGCCCGAAGATGTCGTTGCGAAGCCGCCACAGCCGGCCCGGCCGAAGCTCGAGCCCGATGATGAACAGCAGCAAAGCGATTCCGATTTC
>DATAKH010000029.1:0-4197 GCA_036261735.1 Sphingomicrobium sp. | reverse complement strand
CTCGTCCAGCTCCGGCCCGATGAGGTGGAGCCCGAGCGGAAGCCCCTGCCCGTCCAGGCCGCCTGGCACGCTCATCGCGGGAAGGCCGGCGAGACTGGCAGGCACCGCGAATACGTCGTTCAAGTACATCGCGATCGGGTCGTCGCTCTTCTCGCCGAGCCCGAACGCTGCGGATGGAGCGGTTGGCGTCAAAATGACGTCACACTGCTCGAACGCCCGGGCGAAATCCTGCTTGATCAGCGCCCGCACCTTCTGTGCCTTGGTGAAATAAGCGTCGTAGAAGCCCGCCGACAGCACATAGGTGCCGATCATGATCCGCCGCTTCACCTCGGCACCGAAGCCCGCCGCCCTCGTCGCCGCATACATGTCATCGAGCGTCTTCGCGCCCTCGACGCGGAGCCCATAGCGAACCCCGTCATAGCGAGCGAGGTTCGACGATGCTTCGGCCGGAGCGATGATGTAGTAGGTCGGAAGCGCATATTTGGTGTGCGGAAGGCTGATCTCGACCGGCTCCGCGCCCGCGTCCTTCAGCCACTCGATGCCCTTGTCCCAGAGGCCGTTGATTTCTTCCGGGACGCCATCGATCCGATATTCCTTCGGAATCCCGACTCTTTTGCCGTTGAGATCGCTCGATAATCCGCCTTCCCAGTCGGGCACAGGCTCATTCAGCGATGTCGAATCCTTGGGATCGAACCCCGCCATCGCGCCGAGCAGGATCGCGCAGTCGCGGACCGTCTTCGCCATCGGCCCCGCCTGGTCGAGCGAGCTTGCGAACGACACGATTCCCCAGCGCGAGCACCGCCCGTAGGTCGGCTTGATGCCGCAAATACCGGTAAAGGCGGCCGGCTGCCGGATCGATCCGCCGGTGTCCGTCCCGGTCACGCCCGCCGCAATCCCTGCGGCGACCGCCGCAGCGGACCCACCCGACGAACCGCCAGGGGTCAGCGCCGCATTGCCCCCGTCCTTGCGCCGCCATGGATTGATCACCGGCCCGTAGGCGCTGGTCTCGTTCGACGAGCCCATTGCGAACTCGTCCATGTTGAGCTTGCCCAGCATCCCCGCGCCCGCCTTGCGCAGGTTGGCCACCACGGTGCTCTCGTAAGGCGGCTTGAAGTCCTTGAGGATCTTGCTCCCCGCCGTCGTATCGACGCCCTCGGTCGCGAACAAATCCTTGATCCCCAACGGAATGCCTGCCAGCGGCCCCGTCGCCTTGCCCGAATCGGCCGCTTCGGCGGCAGCGAGGGCATCCTCCGGTGTTTCCACCGTATAAGCGTTCAGCCCGCGAGCCGCAGCGACCGCCGCATTATAGGCCTCCGCGACATCGCGCGCCTTGAACTCGCGCGAACGGATACCGTCGCGAAGCTCGGCAATGGTTAAGGACGTAAGCTCGCTCACTCGATCACCTTGGGCACGGCGAAAAACCCGTGCTCGGCGGCTGGCGCGTTCGCCAGCACCTCGTCGCGGCAGTCGCCGTCGGTCACAGCATCCTCGCGAAGCCGCAGCTTCTGCTCGATAACGGCGGTCAGCGGCTCGACTCGGTCGGTATTCACCTCGCCGAGCTGCTCGACCCAGCCGAGGATGTTGTTCAATTCGGGCACGAGCCGCTCGACTTCCTCGTCGCTCATCGCGATTCGGGCGAGCTTGGCGATATGGCGGACCTGTTCGGGGGAAACACTCATTGCGGGGGCGCGGATAGCGGGGCCGCTAACGGGCGGCAAGCGGCCCTAGCCGCTCCAAACCTCGCCTTCGGGAGCGCCGCGGCCGAGCTTGTCGGGAAGCGGCTCGTCTTCGGGCGTGAACTCGAGGCTCACCGAGTTGATGCAGTATCGCTCGCCGGTCGGCGGCGGCCCGTCGGGAAAGACGTGCCCCTGGTGAGACCCGCAGCGGGCGCATACGATCTCGGTCCGAACCATGCCGTAACTCATGTCGCGGACCGTATCGAGATGGTCGGCGGCGAAGGGCGTAGTGAAGCTCGGCCAGCCGGTCCCGCTCTCGAACTTCTGTCCCCCGTGGAACAGCGGCAGCCCGCACAGCCGGCACGTGTAAACGCCGGGCCGTTTCTCCTCGAGGAACACGCCGCAGAACGGCGCCTCGGTCCCGTGCTCGAGGAGCACGCGCCGCTCCTCGTCGCTGAGCCCGGCTTTGAGCTGCTGGAGCTGGTCCTCGGTCGGTGGGGTGAGGTCGAACGTCGTTTCGCGGGTGTCGGTCATTGCTTGCGCCTTTCACGCCGCCGATTACCGCACCGGCCGTCGTCCGTCACTCCTGTCGGCACCCCGTCGAATGCGAAAGGCTCATTTCTCCGGTCGCCGCCCTCGATCTGCTCGGAAAGTTGTTGTCGCTCGGTTGCCCGGTCGGCCCCCCTCGCCTAACCGCCCCACCGATGTGCGCTCGCCGCTTCCTCCTTGCCGTGACGATCCTGACGCTGCTGGCAGTCGCCGCGGCGTTCGCCTTATTCCAGTTCGGCGGGAGGGTCCTTCGCCAGCAATATACGCCGCAGGGTCATTTCCAGCCTCCGCCCGAAGGCGGTGCGCCGGCCTATCGCGACGCCGGTCTTTGGATCGCGCGCCCCGACATCCCGAACAATCCTGCACAATGGCTTCCAGCGGGCATGACTCGTTCGGAACCCGGCTCGGCGGCGGTCTTCTACATCCACCCGACTACCTACCTGAAAGGCGACCGCTGGAACGCGCCTATGAACGACCCGGCGAGCGCCTGGCGCGATGAGCTGTTCGTCCAGAGCCAGGCGAGCACATTCAGCACGGCCGGCGAAGTGTGGGCGCCAAGGTATCGCCAGGCCGCCTATGGCTCGTTCCTTTTGAACAGCAGCGATGCGCAACAAGCGCTGCTCGTCGCCTATCGCGACGTCTCCGACGCCTTCGACGAGTTCCTCAGGCAGGCGGGGGCAGATCGCCCGATCATCCTCGCCGGCCACAGCCAGGGCGCGCTCCACCTGATCCGGTTGCTGCAGGAGCGGAAGGCGGACTTCAAGGACCGGCTCGTAGCCGCTTATGTCGTCGGTTGGCCGATCAGCGCGGCCGCCGACCTTCCAGCCCTCGGCTACCCAGCCTGCGCGGCGCCCGGCCAGGCTTCGTGCATCCTCAGCTGGATGAGCTTCGGCGACCCAGCCAATCCCGACCTCATCCTCGATACATGGAAGACGACCAGCGGCCCGACGGGCGAGAAGCGCCGCCGCCGCGACATCGTCTGCGTGAACCCGCTTAGCGGAACCAGGTCGGGATCGGCGCCGCCCTCGGCGAATCCAGGAACGCTCGTCCCCAATGGCGATTTTTCGAGCGCGAACCTGGTCGCCGGCCGGGTCGGCGCCCACTGCGACGACGGCCTCCTGATCGTCGACGGCGAAATCCCGCCACTCGGCCCCTACGTGCTTCCGGGCAACAATTATCACGTCTACGACTACGCCCTCTTCTGGGGCGCGATCCGCCGCGACGCGGAACGGAGGCTGGCGGCATGGCAGCGGTTATAACCGGCGATACGGGCCAGTTCCTGGCGAGCCTGCCGGATGCCGGCAAGCTTGCGGGCCTCGACGTCGGAACCAAGACGATCGGCCTCGCGATCTGCGATTCCGGGTGGCACTTCGCCGGCCCCGCCGAGACGCTGCGGCGGACAAAGTTCACCGCCGACATGGAGAAACTGCGCGAGTTCATCGCCCGAGAACATGTCGTCGGCCTTGTCGTCGGGCTTCCGCTCAGCATGGACGGAAGCGACAGCCCCCGCACGCAGTCGGTGCGCGCTTTCGCCCGCAACCTCGAGCCGCTCGCTATACCAATCTTGTTATGGGATGAGCGCTGGTCGACCCAGGCGGTGGAACGGGCGATGATCGCGGCCGACGTCAGCCGCGCCCGCCGCGCTGAGAAAGTCGACTCGCTCGCGGCAGCCCACATCCTCCAGGGGGCGATCGACGCACTGGCAAATCTTGCCGGTCCCGAATAAGCGGTCAGCAAGTGGACCTTCTATCGATCGACTCCCTGACCGACGCGCAGATCGCAGCGATCCTCGATCGCGCGGACGAATTTCGTCCCGGCAGCACCAGCGACAGCCTGAAGGGCCGGATCGTGTTCAACCTGTTCTACGAGAACTCGACCCGCACGTTGATGTCCTTCGCAAGCGCCGCCCACCGGCTCGCCGCCAACGTCGTCACGCTTCCGGTCGAGCAATCGTCGGTGAAGAAAGGCGAGA
>DATAKH010000016.1:0-2010 GCA_036261735.1 Sphingomicrobium sp. | reverse complement strand
TCGGCATAGCTTCGAGTCTCTCCCAACGGGATCTTGCGAAGCTCTCGCCACACGGCTTCCTGGAAGGCGGTTCCCGCGACGTCGACGGGAAGGTCGGGCGCTGCCGAGGGCCGCTCGATGGCGGTTAGCGCGCCCTCAACGAGCTGCCGCATTCCGCCCTCGTCCTCGACGATCGAGGCGTTGGGAAACAGCCGCTGGAGCGACGCTTCGCTGTCGTCGAAGGTCAGGCGGCAAATGCCTTTCGAGGTGGCTGCGATCAGCATTCGCCCGAGCGGGCTGTCGAAACTGGTCCAGCGAATCGTCTCGCCGCGCCCGCCGTCCCGCCACGCCGACGGGGTCATTCCCATCCTCTCCTTCGCATCGGCATAGAAGCGGCTCGGGGCCGAATAGCCGGCGTCGTAGATGGCGTCGGTCACTCGCCCGTTTTCCTGGAGATGCTTCTCTGCGCGCTTGGCCCGCAATGCCCGCGCAAAGTCAGCCGGCGATACGCCGAGGTCGCGCTTGAACATCCGCTGGAAGTGGTGCGGCGCGTAGCCGACCGCCTCCGCGAGCTCCGAAAGCGTCGGCGGCTCCTCCGCCTGCTCGATAAGTTTCACGGCCTTCGTCACCGCCTCGCGGTCGCGGCCGACCTCATCCGGCCTGCAGCGAAGGCACGGCCGGTAACCGGCCGAGCGCGCCTCCTCGCCCGACTCAAAGAAGGTGACGTGCTCGCGCTTCGGGCGCCGTGCGGGGCAGCTCGGCTTGCAGTAAATGCCGGTGGTCTTGACCGCGCCTATCACCCGGCCGTCCCAGCTGCGGTCGCGGCGCTCGAATGCGGCCCAGGCATCCTGGTCGGCAATCATCAGCATCTCTCTATCCTCGCCGAGAAGCAGCCGCGAGCGGCATTATGGGCATGAATGTAGGCGATTCCCCGGTTGCCGAACAGCGTGCGGATGCCCGCGTCGGCCTCGCCGGGCTGGGTGATCAGCGCGTCCACCATCATCCCGTCCTCGCCGAATGCGCGCAGCGACAGGGTTCGGGCTGCAAATACCGGCGGAACCTGGTCGAAGAATTCACGCTGCTCCGCATCGGCTACGAAGATTGCGTGGCTTGCGCGATAGGGGTTCGCGACGTCGTGGCTGACGTGGTTTAGAAGGATCACCTGCTCCCCGACGTCGCGATCGACGAGGCTCACCCGACAGGGAAAGCCCGGCTTTTCGGTTACGGTCATCCGCACCATCCCGTGCTCTGCAAGCTCCTTGTCGGAAAGGGCGAACAGGGTTTTGAATGGCTCGGGGTCCAATCCTGTGATTCGGTAGGTCATGGGCGGGGATTAGCCGCAGCGGCACGCTATCGCTTCCCGCGGCTTGCGCTCAAACCGAAAGTGCCGCGCTCGCCGCCTTGCATCGCTCCGCACCCGCTGCTACGGGCGCGCCAACCCATGGGGGCGGTGCGGTGTAAGGCCGTGCAAACGCCCCATTTTCGCATGGGGGCAATTCCAGTTCTGGAGCTTTGGGCGCGTGGAGACATCCGGCGGCATTCAGGCCAGCTTAGCAGGACGCTATGCGTCCGCTCTGTTCGACTTGGCCCGCGATGAAAAGCAGATCGACGCAGTCGGGCGAAGCCTCGATTCGCTGAAGCAGGCGCTCGCCGATTCGCGCGAGTTGACCCAGCTCGCCAACTCTCCGCTGGTCGATCGCGACGATGCCGGCAAGGCCTTCGCCGCTGTCGCCGACCAGCTCAAGCTGGACCCAATCACGACCAACTTCCTCGGCGTCCTTGCGAGGAACGGCCGCAAGGACCAGCTCGCTCCGGTCATCCGACTGTTCCGCAGGCTCGCTGCGGACCACCGCGGCGAAACCACTGCCGAGATCGTTTCGGCCCACCCGTTGAGCGACGACCAGGTCGCGGCCCTGAAGGCGAAGCTGAAGGCCCGCGCCGCGCGGGACGTCACTATCGACGCGAGCACTGACCCCAATCTCCTCGGAGGGCTGATCGTCAGGATCGGAAGCCAGATGATCGACGCTTCGC
>DATAKH010000015.1:0-4653 GCA_036261735.1 Sphingomicrobium sp. | reverse complement strand
CGGCGGTAGCCCGCGAGAAACTGCTCGACCGCAAGTGGCCAGGGGCTGAGATCCGCCCGTACATCGCGCTGGTCGAAGCCGTCGAGCCGCAGGGCCGGAAGAAGAATTATCAGCTGTCCGAAGCGCAGGTGAAAGCAATCCTCGAACTCAGGCTCCACCGCCTGACCGCGCTCGGCCGCGACGAAATTGGGGGCGAGCTGAAAGAACTTGCCGATTCGATCGGCGAGCTTCTCGAGATCCTCGCCAACCGCGCCCGCCTCTACGAGGTGATGCGCGAGGAGTTCGACGAGGTCGAAGCCGAGTTCGCGTCCCCGCGCAAGACGGAGCTCGCTGCCGCCGCCGACGGGATCGAGGACGAGGACCTGATCGAGCGAGAGGACATGGTCGTGACAGTGACCATGACCGGCTACATCAAACGCACCCCGCTATCGATCTTCCGCGAGCAGAAGCGCGCCGGCAAGGGCCGCTCCGGCATGCAGACGAAGGAAGAGGACGCGGTCACCGAATTGTTCGTCACTTCGACCCACAACCCCGTGTTGTTCTTCTCGAACATCGGCCGGGTCTACCGGATGAAGGTGTGGCGCCTGCCCGAGGGCGGGCCCAACACCAAGGGGCGGCCGATGGTCAACCTCCTGCCTTTGGCCGAAGGCGAGACGATCTCGACCGTGCTTCCCCTGCCCGAGGACGAGAGCGAATGGGGCGGGCTGCACATCATGTTTGCCACCCGCCACGGCACCGTCCGGCGGAACAGCATGGATGCGTTCACAAACATTCCGAGCAACGGCAAGATCGCGATGAAGTTCGTCGCGGGGGACGACGGCAACGAGGCCGACGACGCTGACGAGGGCGCTGAGGACACGACCGACCGGCTGGTCGGCGTACGCCTGCTGACCGAGGAAGATGACGTGCTGCTCGCCACCCGCAACGGCAAGGCGATCCGCTTCATGTCGACCGACGTCCGTGAGTTCCAGTCGCGCAACTCCACCGGCGTTCGCGGAATCCGCCTGCTTGGCGATGACGAAGTGATCTCGATGTCGATCCTCCGTCGCGCAGGAACGACCGCCGAGGAACGCGAGGCCTATCTGCGCGCGCCGCTTTGGCGCGGCAACGAGGCGGCCGAAGGGCTGAAAGCGGAGCGCTATGCCGAAATTGCGGAGAAGGAGCAGTTTCTCCTGACCGTCACGGAGAACGGCTACGGCAAGCGCTCGTCGACCTACGAGTACCGGCGCACCAAGCGCGGGGGCCAGGGGATCATCAACATCGTCACCAGCGAGCGCAATGGCGGCGTGGTCGCGAGCTTTCCCGTTACCCCGGGCCAACAGCTCATGCTCGTCACCAACCAGGGCAAGATGATCCGCACCACGGTTGGTGACATCCGCATCGCCGGCCGCAACACGCAGGGAGTGACGATCTTCAACGTCGCCGAAGGAGAGCATGTCGTCAGCGTCGCGAGGATCGACGAAAGCGACGAGGAAGAGCTTGAGGGCGAAGAGAAGGAGATCGCGCCCGTCCCCGACGCTGAAGTCGGCGAGGACCTGGCTTCTGGCGAGGAGGAGTAGGGGAACGTCCGTGCCTTCGGCGGCGTTGCTTCAGCTGAGCTGACATCACCCCAAAGGAGTAAATCGCCCATGGCCATTCCTCACGGCGCCCTTATCTTCGTCGGCGACGGCAAGAAGATGCTGTTCCTTCGCAACGAAGGCGATTCCGGGATGATCGACCTGAGAACGGAATCGCACGACGAGCGCGCCGATCCCATGGATCGCGAAATCAAGACCGACGCGCCGGGGACTCAGTCGCCGCGGGTCGGAATCGGCCGGGACACAATGGAGGAAACGGACTTCCATCAACAAGGCGAGGACCGCTGGGTGATCCAGGCCGCCGAAGAGCTGAACCGCCGCGCGCTGAGCAATGATTTCGATGCCCTGGTGGTCGTCGCTCCGCCCAAGGCATTGGGCGTGCTCCGCAAAAAGCTCCACAAGGAGACGGAGCGGCGGATCGTCCTGACGGTGAACAAGGAGATGACCGACCGGCCGATCCCCGACATCGAGGAACTGCTTGTCGGCGAAGGCGCGCCACCGGCCTGACTCTCCTCAGGCGAACAGGTCGACGACCTCCGCGTCGGGCGCGATTGCGCGAAGAAGCAAGCTGCGATGGCAGGCGGCCGGATCGCGCTCATAGCAAAGCAGAGCGCTCGGCCTTTCGCCGGCAAGCTCGATCATCTTCGCGCCTTCGGCAATTGCTTCGGGAAGCTCGAGCTGGCCTGAATAGATTCGCTTCAACTCCTCGTGGCGGCCGGCCCGGGCCGCCGCACGTCCGTCCGCAGGCGTTCCGAGGGCGCGCAAGTGGACGTAATCGATGCCGGCTTCGGCGAGCGCGTTCCTGAGCGGCGTTTTGGAAAAGCCGGGCCGCCGGGAATTGGGCAGCGCACGCACATCGATGATTCGCTCGACACCCGCCTCCTTCAGCGCCGACACGAATTCGCCCTGTGTCGCCGCCTCGTAGCCGATGGTGTAGATTCGCAGGGGCATTATTTGCCGTAATAGTCGCGAAACCACTCGACGAAGGCGGCAACGCCCTCACGCACCTGCGTTTGCGGCTGGTAGCCGGTGAGATCGCGCAGGAGGTCTGCGTTAGCCCAGGTCGCGCGAACGTCGCCCGGCTGCATTCCCATGTAGTTCTTCGTCGCCTTCTTCCCCAACTGCTCCTCGATCGTCTCGATGAAGTCGAGAAGGCGGACCGGCTCCGAATTGCCGATGTTGACGATCCTGAATGGAGCGACGGGGCTCAGGGAATCGTTTGGGGAGACCTCACCGCGCCCGTCCTTAGGCGGCGGTACGGCCGCCATTAGCAGGTGGATGGCGCGGACCAGGTCGCCGACGTAGGTGAAGTCGCGCTCCATGTCGCCGTGGTTGTAAACGTCGATCGGACGGTCATCGAGGATGGCGTCGACGAACTTGAACAGCGCCAGGTCCGGCCGTCCCCACGCACCGTAGACGGTGAAGAAGCGAAACATCGTCGTCGGCACGCCGAACAGATGCGCATAGGAATGCGCCATCGACTCCGTCGCCTTCTTCGTCGCGGCGTAGATGCTGAGCTGGGTGTCCGCCTTCTCCTTCTCGGAAAAAGGCATTTCGGTATTTGCGCCGTATACCGACGACGTCGACGCCATCAGAAGGTGCTGCGGCGCGAGCTCGCGGGCGACTTCGAGGATGTTGAAGGTGCCGACGATATTGGCGTCGACATAGGCGCGCGGCTCCTCGAGGCTGTAGCGGACACCAGCCTGGGCGGCGAGATGGACGATCACGTCCGGATGGAATTCCATCGTCACCCTGCGCAGCGTTTCGAAGTCCTCCAGCATCCCTTCGGTGGCGGCGAAGTTCGGCTTCTGGAGCAGCCGCTGGTGGCGCCGCCGCTTCAGGTTGACGTCGTAATAGTCGGTCATCCCGTCATAGCCGTGCACAGTGCAGCCCTGGTCGAGCAGCAGCTCTGCGAGATGATAGCCGATGAATCCGGCAGTGCCGGTGATCAGTACGCGTTGCATGTAGAGTCGATGTCCGCGGTTGGATGGAATTTCGCGGGCAGTGGCGGGAACAGCCGAGCCAAGTCAACCGGAAGCGCAACTGGAACGGGTGCGATCGTCGCGCTAGACGGCCGGAAATGAATGCTGAAGTCCAAATCATCGGCGGCGGGCTCGCCGGTAGCGAAGCCGCGTGGCAACTCGCCCGGGCCGGAGTCCGGGTCCGGATTTCGGAAATGCGAGGCGGCGGCGACACGACCCCGGCGCACGAAACGGACTGGCTGGCTGAAATGGTGTGTTCCAACAGCTTTCGCTCCGACGATGCCGAACACAACGCCGTCGGGCTCCTCCACCAGGAAATGCGCGACCTCGATTCGCTGATCATGAGCGCCGCCGACCGGCACCGGGTGCCTGCGGGATCGGCGCTGGCGGTGGACCGCGAAGCTTTCGCGGCCGAGGTCACGCGCACGCTCGAAAATCACGACAGGATCGAGATCGTCCGCGAACGGGTGGATTCACTGCCTGATGGGCCGGCGATCGTCGCGACGGGACCGCTGACCGGCTCCGCACTCGCCGAATCGATCACAGCCGAAACGGGGCAGGGCGCGCTGGCCTTCTTCGACGCGATCGCGCCAATCGTCCATCGCGACAGCGTCGACATGGAGGTCGCGTGGATGGCGGCGCGGTGGGACAAGGGGGGCAAGGATTACATCAACTGCCCGCTCGACAAGCCGCAGTACGAGGCCTTCGTCCGGGCGCTGATCGACGGCGAGAAGATGCCGTTCAAGGATTGGGAGAAGGACACGCCCTATTTCGAAGGCTGCATGCCGATCGAAGTGATGGCCGAGCGGGGGGCGGAGACCCTTCGTCACGGGCCGATGAAGCCGGTCGGGCTCGACAATCCACGCACCGGCCGCTGGCCCTATGCCGTCGTGCAGCTTCGGCAGGACAACGCGCTTGGCACCTTGTGGAACATGGTCGGGTTCCAGACCAAGTTGAAGCACGGCGAACAGGTGCGCATTTTCCGGATGATTCCCGGCCTCGAGAATGCCGAGTTCGCGCGGCTTGGCGGCATTCACCGCAACAGCTTCATTAACTCCCCAGCGCTTCTCGATCGCGCGCTGAGGCTGAAAAGC
>DATAKH010000005.1:0-4040 GCA_036261735.1 Sphingomicrobium sp. | reverse complement strand
TGTCGCTCGACAGCCAGCCGCCGTCCTCCTCGACAATTCGGATATGGCCGCGGACACCCATGTCGACCAATGCCGCAGCAAACGAGCGGTTGTCCGCCTCCATCTCGGCTATATAGCGCATGCCGGCGGGGCTGAGGTCGTGGGGAGGCGAGAAGAGGGGCACAATTGTGCCTGGCTTCGGGTCGCGGCCGGCGCGCTTCCAGGCAAGCACGTAAAAGCCGAGAATGCCGAGCAGCCCAAGCCCGCCGACGATCGGGGGCCCGTAATCGGACAGCAACCAACCGAGCCTGGTACCCTCGTCCGGCTCGGCGACAACGCCCTTGGGCCAGGCCGCGGCGACGGTGAGGCCTTCGTAGGGTTCGAGCGGCCAGGTCGTTCGGAAGACGATCTCGCCCGGCTCTTCACGGACAACCTCGGCATTGCTGTCGGTCGACCCTTCGGCGCCCGTATAGGCAGCATTCTGGAGGAACCTCGCGGGTGAAGGTAGGCGGATTCGCGCCTCGGCGGCCTCGATCGGGAAGCCCCAGCCGTTGCCGGTCGCATTCCAGTACAGCTCGTCGAACGAGTCGAAGCGTCCGACCTGCCGCGTGGTGCGGTAGCGGATCACATAGCGGTGCGGGCCCGGCTCGATCAGCGTGTCGGCATCGCCGATTCGAATCCTGACTCCATTGGAAAGAGGCTCGACGGCTGCCTTTTCGGGATTTCCATCGCGCTCGGCGCTTTCGAACTCGAAGCCCACCCGGATCCGGCTGCCGTTTCGGCCCCGGTATCGGGTCGGAAAATCGCGATAAATCCCGCGCCGGATTTGGTTGCCTTCGGAAACGATGTCGATGGTTTCGGTGACCTCGAGCGACGAATCCTGCTGCACGGCCACATCGCTGACGAAGCTGGTGATCCGCTCTTGCGCCACTGCCGGGCTGGCCCCGAGGACAAGTGTGGCGAGAAGGGCGCAAAAGGCGCGCATCGTCACGCGGTCGGGCTGGGGAAGGACACCTTGGGCGCGGTCTGGATGCTGGCGTCCGAGTCCTCGTAAGAAGGCTCTTCGGAAAAGCCCAACGGTCGCGCGATCAGCACCGGAGGGAAGCTCTGGATGGTCGAATTGAGGTCGCGGACGGTGGCATTGTAATAGCGGCGGGCGCTCTGAAGCTCGGTCTCGATGCTTGCCAGCTGGTCCTGCAGCTGGAGGAAATTGGTGTTGGCCTTGAGCTCCGGATAGGCCTCTGCGACGGCGAACAGGCGGCCGAGCAATCCGGTCATGTGGGCGTCGGCCTGTGCCGTCGCTTCGACGCTTCCCGCCTTCACGGTTTCGGCGCGCGCCCGAGTGACTTCCTCGAACACTTGGCGCTCATGGGTTGCATAGCCCTTCACCGCTTCGACGAGGTTCGGGATCAGGTCCGCGCGGCGGCGAAGCTGGACGGTGATGCCGCTGAACGCTTCCTTTACCAGGGCCCGCAGGCGGACCAGCCGGTTGTAGATGCCCACTGCGTAAAGAAGCAGCAGGGCAGTAAGCCCAAGGATGATCCAGCCGAACATGCTCATGCGATTGCCCCCGTTTGCCCGGAAGCGAGCTTAAGCAATTTTGCGGCGGTCGGCTAGAATGCGGCTATGCCAGTGATCGCGCGGCCCATGATCAGCGCGTGGACGTCGTGCGTGCCTTCGTAGGTGTTGACCGTCTCGAGGTTCGCGGAGTGGCGCATCACGTGGAATTCAGCCGATATTCCGTTGCCGCCATGCATGTCGCGGGCGGTCCGCGCGATGTCGAGCGCCTTGCCGCAATTGTTGCGCTTGATGAGGCTGATCGTCTCCGGGACGAGAACGCCCTCGTCGAGGCGGCGGCCGACCCGCAGCGCCGCTTGCAGGCCGAGGGTGATCTCGGTCGCCATGTTGGCCAGCTTCAGCTGCACGAGCTGCGTCGATGCGAGCGGCTTTCCGAACTGCTTGCGGTCGAGCGTGTAGAGACGGGCGGCGTGATAGCAGAATTCGGCCGCGCCCATCGCTCCCCAGCCGATCCCGTAGCGGGCCCGGTTGAGACAACCGAACGGGCCTTTGAGACCCTCGACGTTGGGGAGTAGGGCGTCTTCGCCGACCTCGACATTGTCCATCACGATCTCGCCGGTGATCGAGGCGCGAAGCGACAGCTTCTCCTTGATCTTCGGCGCCGACAGGCCCCTGGCACCCTTGTCGAGGACGAAACCGCGGATCTTGCCGTCGTGCGCGTCCGATTTCGCCCACACCACGAAGACGTCGGCGATCGGCGAATTGGTGATCCACATCTTGTTGCCGGTGAGGCGATAGCCGCCGTCGACCTTCTGTGCGCGGGTCCGCATGCTCCCGGGGTCGGAACCTGAATCGGGCTCTGTGAGGCCGAAGCAGCCGACCATCTCGCCGGTGGCAAGCTTCGGCAGGTATTTCTGGCGCTGCTCTTCCGATCCGTAGGCGTGTATCGGGTACATGACGAGGCTCGACTGGACGGACATCGCCGAGCGGTAGCCGCTGTCGACCCGCTCGACGGCGCGGGCGATCAGGCCGTAGCTGACATAGCCCAGGCCGGCGCCGCCATATTCGTGCGGAATGGTCGCTCCGAGCAGGCCGAGCGCACCCATCTCGGTCAGTATTTCGCGGTCGAACCGCTCCTCGAGATAGGCCTCGGTAACCCGCGGCTGGAGCTTCTCCTGGGCATAGCCCTCGGCCGTGTCGCGGACGAGCTTCTCTTCGTCGGCCAGCTGGCCATCGAGGTCGAACGGATCGGCCCAGTCGAACGAAAGGATTTTCGGCTCAGCCACGTAAACAGCCCCCGATTGGTTGGAATCGGGGGCTGCTCTAGCGGGCGCCGGGAGACCGCGCCAGCCTGGGGACTTGTTAGAAGTTGCCGCGAACGCTGAAGCTGAAGATCGGCCCGATCAGCTGGTTGTTCCTCTGAATGATCGCGACGTCGCTGCTGTCGCGCCAATCCTCGTAGATAGTGCGGGTGAGGCGATGGCGCGCATTGAGGAGATTGCCGGCGCTGGCACGGACTGTCAGTCCCATAACGTCTTTGTCTTCAACGAAGACACCGACCCAATATGGGCCTTCCCAGCTGCGGAAGACTTCGCTCAAACGGTAATTCAACTGGTAATGGCTGTAGTCGAAAGTGGCTCCCCAGGCGAGCTTGGTCCCCGGGATGTCGTGGCGAAGCTCCGCGTAGAGATAGCGGTCGCGGTTGCCGCTGATTGGACGCCGTTCGCCGGTCAGCGGGTCTTTCACGCTGGTCTTTCGGATTCCGAAGCTGAGGTCGAGCTTCGCGCCCTTCCAGCCGATCGGATCGAAGTTGAACGTGTTGGTGCTGTCGAAACCGTAGCGGGTTGCGTGGGGCAGGTTGCCGATGCCTTCGCCGTGGTCGGCCAGCGGGATGATGTCGATGATGTCCTCGACCCGGTGATAGTAAGCCGTGACCTTGCTCTTGCCCCACGCGCCGAGGTCGTGCGCGACTTCGGTCTCAAACTCCCAGCTCTGCGGCGGCACGAGCTCCGGATTGCCGGCATTTTCCCGGTCCTGCGCCAACTGCGGCTGCGCAAGGAAGTCGTAGAAGCTTATCTGGCCGACCCGGCGGCGCGCCTTGAAGCTTACGTCCCACCCCTCGGACGGGTGCCAGCCGAGATTGAGGCTGCCCTTGGGCCGGAAGAACTTCCGCGCGGCTTGATCATCGTCGGTCCGGTCCAGATGTGAAATCTCTCCACCGCCGGCGACCTGGAGATCGAGGTTCGGCGTGAGCGGCCGGCTGAGAGTCGCAATCCCCTCGTACCGGACCTCGGTGACACGGCCAGTCCCCTCGGGGAAATCGACCTCCTCGAATTCACCTTCCGGCGAGAGGATGAACAGGCCGCCCTTCTGGTCGAGCGAGTTGAACGCGCGTTCGAAGGTGACCTGCCAGTCGTTCTTGCCGCTTTTCCAGTGATACTCGCCGCGGCCGATCGTTTCAGCGATCCGCGAATCGCGCGAGAAACGCACTCCCTCGTCGTGATCGTCCACGTCGAAATGCAGGACCTGTGTCGTGATGACGG
>DATAKH010000191.1:0-3074 GCA_036261735.1 Sphingomicrobium sp. | reverse complement strand
CGTCTGGTACCCCCTGCCCTCGAAGGCGACATTTTCACGCACGTCGAGCCGTCGGCCGTTGAAATCAAAGCCGCGAAGCGCTTCGATCAGCGGGTCGATCAGGAATGCCCAATGGTCGCGCGGCATCGAAAAGGTGCCGATGTTGATGTCCGGCGCTTCCTCTACCGGAGCTGCGGGGGAATCAGGACCCTGGCGCCGGTGATTGTAACTGTGGACGTCAATCAGGACGAACCGCTCATGGCGGCGGGCGATACCGTCGAGAAGCTGCTCGAGCATCCGGAAGTAGCCTGAGTGGACGTCGAGCGAACGTTGGACGAAGTCCGCTTCGGGCTGCGTCTTCCACACCTCCAGGCCCCACGACTGCTCCAGGGTCAGGTAAAGCGCTCCTTCGGGCGGTCGGTTGAGGTCGAACTCGAAACGGGACCGATGCACGATGACATGCGCCGGCACGTCGAGAACGGCCTCGCCGGTGAAGGGGTCCTCTTCCCGAAGCCGCTCGGAATCGGAAATCGCAATCCTCGAAGCAGTCTCGGACCCAAGGTCGTGACCATTATGGATCGCGGTCGCGACGACCGGCCCCGGTCCATGCTGAACGGTCCACCATCGCTCGCCTGAAACAGCCATGGGCAAATAGCGCTTGGCCGCCGCTTCGGTTTCCCCGCGGCCAGATTCGCCTACAGCAGGGCGCGAAGCCCTTCGATCCACCGCACCGTGATTTCGGACATGTCGCTGGGCAGCGAATCGAGTTCGGCTTCGCAGACCCGTTCGACTTCCCAGCTCCAGCGGTGCGGCCGGTAGAGGACATCGCGGACGACGACGAGCGAGGCGGTATCGCGCTTGAAACCGGTCAGATCGTCGAAATCGCGGGCAAGGCTGGCGTCGCCGTGAGAGACGAGGCCGATTTCCTCGCGCAGCTCGCGAAGCGCTGCTTCGACGGGGTCTTCGTCTTCGCTCCTGCCGCCTCCCGGCACCCGCCATCCCGGTGCGTAGCGGAGCTTTACCAGCACGATCTTGTTTTCAGGCGTCAGCGCGAGCGCGTGCGCCCCGAATGTCTTCGGCCGCCGCACGAACCAGGCGGCTCGAAGCACGGCGTGCATGCCCGTGAGGACGATCCTCAGCGAACCATCGACGATTCGGCTCACGCCCGGTCCAGAAGCCGGCGAGCGGCGTCGACGTGCATCCTTTCGATCATCTCGCCTTCGAAGCGCTGTGCGCCCCCTCCGAACGCCTCGACCAGCCGGCGCGCGCGTTCGAGCTCCGACACGCTCGGCGAGAAAGCGCGGTTGCACGGCTCGATCTGCTTTGGATGAATGAGGCTCTTGCCGTCGAATCCGAAGCGGCGGCCTTCGGCGCATTGGGCAGCGAAACCCTCGCTGTCCTCGAGGTCGTTGAACACTCCGTCGAATACGGCGATGCCGGCGGCGCGAGCCGCGAGAACGATCGTCTGGAGCGCAGTCTGAAGCGGCGCTCGACCGCTTCCGGCAGGCAATCTGAGATCGGCGGACAAATCGTTGGTCCCGGCAACCAGCGCTGCGGATTCCTTGGCGATTTCCGCTGCCGCGAGTACGCCCGCTGCGGTCTCGACCATCGCCAGCACCGGCTTGGAAAGCGCCTCGGCGACTTCGTGGACGAGCCGTGCCGAGGATGCCCGAGGGAGCACCGCGAACGCTGCGTTCGAGCGAGCGACGGAATCGACGTCGAGCGAGTGCCAGTCGGTTCCGATGGCATTCACTCGGATCGCGACCTGCATCGGCCAGTCGTCCGCGACCGCATCGACAGCCGCGGATCGGGCATTGTCCTTGTCCTCGCTCTTCACCGCATCTTCGAGGTCGAGGATGACGAGATCGGACGCTGACTCGCGCGCATGGACGATCGCCCGCGGGTTCGACGCCGGCAGGAATAGTACCGACCGGACATGCTCCAGGCTGACGTTCACCTCGATTTCCCTTCCGTTCCTAGCCGGTAAGCAGCATCATGGGCTTCGAGACACAAGCGGGGACTATCGATGCTGACTACCTTAATGACCGCGGTCGCAGTGCTTGCGCTGCTGTTCGTGATGGCGAGCGTCAAGATCGTACATCAGGGCTATCGCTACACAATCGAGCATTTCGGCCGCTTCGTTCGGGTCGGCCAGCCCGGCTTCAACTTCGTCCCGCCATTCTTCTACCGAGTCGGCCGCCGCATCAACATGATGGAGCAGGTCCTCGACATCCCCGGGCAGGAGATCATCACCAAGGACAATGCGATGGTCGCGGTCGACGGGGTCGTCTTCTTCCAGGTCCTCGACCCGGCCAAGGCCGCCTACGAGGTCAGCGATCTCTACACCGCAATCCTGGCGCTTTCGACGACCAACCTTCGTACCGTGATGGGCTCGATGGACCTCGACGAGACTTTGTCCAAGCGCGACGAGATCAACGCCCGCCTTCTTGTCGTCGTCGACGAGGCGACCGAGGCTTGGGGCGTGAAAATCACCCGCGTCGAGCTCAAGGACATCCGCCCGCCGGCCGACATCGTCAACGCGATGACCCGCCAGATGAAGGCGGAGCGAGAGAAGCGCGCCGTCATCCTCGAGGCGGAAGGCCTGCGCCAATCCTCGATCCTTCGCGCAGAAGGCGACAAGCAGTCGCAGATCCTCCAGGCGGAGGGACAGCGGGAAAGGGCGTTCCGCGAGGCGGAAGCGCGCGAGCGTTCGGCGGAGGCCGAAGCCAAGGCGACCGAGCTCGTCTCCACGGCGATTTCGAAAGGCAATGCGCAGGCGATCAACTATTTCGTCGCCCAGAAGTATGTCGAGGCACTCGGCAAGTTTGCGACGTCGCCAAACGCGAAGACGATCCTTTTCCCGATGGAAGCCACGCAGTTGATGGGGACCCTCGGCGGCATCGGCGAGCTCGCCCGCGAAATCTTGAGCGAAGACAAGCCGGAATCCTCGCCACCCAAGCCTCGGGCCCAACCCGGCGTCCCTAAGATCGAGGGCTGACATGTCGATGTTCGAAGGTATCGATTCCGGCTGGCTGTGGATGATCGGCGGAGTCCTGCTTCTCATCGCCGAAATCATCGCACCCGGAGTGTTCCTG
>DATAKH010000181.1:0-1626 GCA_036261735.1 Sphingomicrobium sp. | reverse complement strand
GCAGCGACCTTCGGGGTCAACCGCCGCGACGCGGAGCGGCTCAAATGCTTCTACGGCTCGGCAATGATGAGCCCGCGCGACAATCACGAGCTGATCGACGCCAACCAGATCGGAACGGAAGACGGCGCAGAGCCGGTCCGGATCACGCGCGCGCAGCTGATGACGGTCATTCGTCACCGCGTCGAGGAACTGACGGGCCAGATCGACACCGGGTTGAAGGGGCTCGGTTTTACCGGCCCGATCGGCCGCCCTGTAGTCCTGACGGGCGGCGGCGCGGAGCTCAAGAATATCGCCGATTACATGCAGGGCGTACTCGGCCGGCCGGTACGCGTCGGCCGGCCGCGAATGCTCGCTGGCCTTCCCGACGCGCATAGCGGGCCGGCATTTTCGACCCTGGTCGGGCTGGCTTGCCTTGGCGGATCGCGAAGCGGCGATATCCGCGACATCGCCCTTGGAACGATCGTTCGGCAACCGCCGGCCAAGGGCATGCTCGGCCGGCTGATCACTGCGATCAAAGGCGGCTACTAACTGCCCCGGAGGTACAGCCGGTCGCCGCCTTCGATATTAGGACCGCTTAGCGCGGCCGCGGATAGACGATGTACGGTCGCAGGTTCGCCACGACCTCGGCGGCATTGAAGGTACGCGCGCCGGCCTGGCACTGTCCCCTGCTCACAGCGATGTCCGCCATCGCCTGATAGCGGTCGATCGTGTCATAGCGTGGCGGGAAGAGCGATCCGCGCATGAACGGATCGTAGGAATGCCATCCCCACGGCCCGTGCGTCCGCCAGTAAGGCGACCATCCTGCATAGCCATAGCCGCCCCCATAGCGGTAACCGAACGGATCCGGCTGGATCGTCGTGTGCCGGTCGGTGCCCTGGTTGACGACAGTGAAGCAGTTGAAGCCGCGCGCCAGCGTCAGTTCGGCCGCCCGGAACAACAGGTAATTTTCGACCTGCTGCCGCGACGTCAGCGTGTTTCCGTAGAAGCTGACCCGGTAGTGGTTCTGGTCGAGTTGCTGGTCGACGAACCCGCCTTGCGTCTGGGTGGCGCCAAGCGGCTGGTACGGGGTCGCCGTGGCACAGCCGGCGAGCAGCGCCAGGGCGGCAAGCGGAGCCGCGACCTTCTTGTGCCGTTTTAGTTGAACAAGGATACTCATACTCGTGCCTCCGTGGGAGTGCGGTCGGATTATCAACGTTTCGGCGGAACACGGCGTTCCGGCGACCGCACGTGCGTCAATTGCACCGTTGGACTGAGCCTGTACTGCGCCGAGCTGCATTAACCGCTGCTGTCTCGAACAGCGTGGTCATGCCATTCGATGGTCCACGAACCGGGGGGTGAGTCCCAAGAGTCGCCATCCCCACTTTTTTGCTCTCCCGTTAACTTTTCGCTTGGCTTGCGACTCGCGATGATTCAAAGATTCACATTGTGGGTTCAAAATGTTGCCTGATTTGGGGGTGGGACCAATGAGCATCGATTTCATCCGGCCGGAAGTCGACGAACTTCGGCCGCGGATCAGCGTCATCGGGGTGGGCGGCGCCGGCGGCAACGCGGTCGCCAACATGATCCGTTCCGACGTCCAGGGTGTCGACTTCGTCGTCGCCAACACGGACGCGCAGGCGCTCAACC
>DATAKH010000179.1:0-3646 GCA_036261735.1 Sphingomicrobium sp. | reverse complement strand
CTAGAGCGATGCTCTTATTGCCTTCGCTGAAGTCGGTGAGGGCGCTTCCGATTGGGTCCCGGCTGATGGTTCCGTCCGGTTGCATCGTCCCGCGGCCGACCTCGAACTCGTCGGCCTGTTCGATCCCGAGCACGGAATAATAGAAGCTGTCGCCCGGCTTGACCGCCGTCTCGAAGCCCCGATAGCCCGTCATCACGGCGCCGAGCTCGAAGTTTCCGGTACCCGCGGTCGTCGTAAAATTGCGCACGAGATCGGCAAATACCGGCTGGAAAGAATCCACCATTCCGGCTCCTGTTGTTGAGTTTTGAAAGAAAAGGGGGGCCGCGCCGGGTGCGCGGCCCCGACGGGCTTAAGCGAACTGCAGGAGCTTGATGGCTTCGGAGTTCACGACCTGCCCGCCCACGCGCTTGGTCGCGTAGAAGTGGACGTAGGGCTTGTGCGTGTAGGGATCGCGGAGGATCGTCGTCGCATTGCGCTCGGCGATCACATAGCCGGCCTTGAAGTTGCCGAACGCGATCGACAGGCTGTCCGGCGCAATGTCTGGCATGTCCTCCGCCTCGATCAGCGGATAGCCGAGCAGGGTCGCCGGCTGGCCGGCGGCCAGGCTCGGCTGGAACATGAAGGCGCCGTCGGCGGTGCGGAACTTGCGGATTTCCGCAGCGGTCGCGGAGTTCATCACGAACACCGCGCCCTGCCGGTAAGGCGAGCGAAGCGACTGGACCAGGTCGATCAGCGCATCTTCGGGATCGGTGCCCGGGAACGCCCCGGCCGTGCCCGTGCCGATCGCCTGCAGCGTCCCCATGGCTCGCGCTCCGTCGCCCGCGAAGTCCATCGGCGAGCTCAGGAATCCGAGCGGCTGGTTGACTCCCGTGCCGCCGACGAAAGCCGCGCCTTCCGCTCGTGCGAACTCGCTTGCAATCTCCTGCGCCAGCCACGCCTCGACGTCGAACATCGCATCGTCGAGCATCTGCTGGCTCGCCGCCGGATTGGCGTAAAGCTCGCCCGACGCAGGCACGATCTCGGTGAAGTCCGGAGTGCCGGTTTCCGGCCGGTCCGCCTCAAAGCCGACCCACCCTGAGGGAGTTCCCCCGCTGGCGATCAGCTTGCGATAACCGGCGCTTCCGACCTTGACGATATTGGCGATCGAGCGGATCGGCGAGATAGCCAGCAGCGTGCTGTCGATTTGCTCGTCGATTTCCTTCGGCACCGCGTAACCGCCGATGGAATCGGAAGAATTCGACAGCGCTTTGACCTCCAGGCCAGCCTCAATTCCGCGACGCAAATATTGCTCAGTGAACATATTTGCACCCTGCGACTTAACTCCATCGAGCGCCGGCCGCTGCGGCGCAATCGCGCCGCTCGCGATCTTCGCCTTCAGCACGTCCAGTGCGGCCTTTAGGGCCGCAACCCCATCCTCTTCGAACTGCTCGAACGACTCCTCGAGCGCATCCGCCTTCACTTCCACCATTCACTCTTCTCCTGTGTAAAATCCGCAAAGAAAAAAGGCCGCGGTTCACCGCGACCCAGCTCGTTCCTTCACTGCCCGATTTGGGCATTCAGCTATTGTCCGTTACCCTCCTCCCCATCCGAAACTCGAAGGGGGAGTCACGATGTTCCGGATCCTCAAGAGCCTTCTTGTCCTTTTCATCGGCCTGCATGCGCTCTTCTACGCGCTTCAAAATCTCGCCAACTTTGGCGAGGCGCAGGCGGCACTGGGCTATGTCATGTCCGGCGCGGACCACGCCGCTTATCCGCACACCTTGTTCTTCAAGAGCGGCAGTTCCGCGCTTCACCTCGCCGCGCTCATCCTCGTCCTCATCGGCGAGTTCTCAGTGGCCTTCTTCGGCATCAAGGGCGGCTGGGACCTGTTTGCGGCCCGCAATGGCACGCCCGAGAAATTCCGCACCGCGAAGTCCGCTGGCCTCTGGGCCGCAGGCATTGCCCTCCTCACCTGGTTCGGCCTGTTCATGGCGTTCGGGGGTGCCTTCTTCCAGATGTGGCAAACGCAAGTCGGCGACGGCTCGCTTCGCGGCGCATTCTATTTCGCCGCCATCTCCGTCCTCACCATGCTGTTCGTTGTCCTCACGCCGGACGATCAGGCCTCGACCGCGTGAACTCGCGCTTTGCTTTGCATCGGCCGCTTGACCAGGCTCACCTCGACCAGGTCGAGCGTCCGTAATTCGCGCAACCCCTCAGCCGAGCTCGCCTCCCGGACCCGATATCCAAAGCTCAGCCCGCGCAGGCCTCGCCGCACCAGCTCGCCGACGCGCCCATCGGCCACCTGCGCAATCACGCGAAGCCCTCGCTTGTCCTCGCTCAGATGCTCGATCCTGCCCACGGGCTGGCCCTTGTGCTGAAGCAACAGCGGCACCTCGAGTGACCGCTTCAGCGCCTCCGCGAACGCGCCGCACCTAATCACGTCGCCGCCGCTGTCCGGCCGGTCGAACACGGCAGCGTATCCAGCCACCCTCATCCGCTGATCAAGTCCGTAAGCCGCAGCCGAACCGCGATTCCGACCAGCACCGCGGCCAGCCCGATCCGGACCAGCCACGTCACCACCGCCCGCCACGCGGTCCGCTTGGCATCGCGCCAGGCCGACAGCAGCTGACGCAGCTCGTCCATGTCGCCTCGAGCTTTTTCATCGTCCAGCCCGAGCGCGCCGAGCGCCCGCCTGGCCCCGGACTGGCTCGATTCCTCGACCAGCGCGCGCAAGGTGACGACGTCGATAACCTTGCCGTCCGCCTGCGCGACTAGCGTCGCCAGCAGCGCATCGTTCGTCATTCCGCTTTCTCCGCCGCGAAGCCGAGCAGCTCGCGCTTCTCCGCATCGCTCAGGAACGACGCCGCCCCGACCTGCTCCCACAATTTCGCCCGATCCTCCGCGAGCTCGCTGATCTGGTCGGTATCCACCGCCAGCTTCACCGGCCCCATCCAGTCGCCCAGCATCGCCGACAGCGCGCCCAGGATCCGCCCCGCCATCGGCAGGATCGTCTGCCGGTACAGCGCCCGCCCAGCCTCGCGGGCATTGGCATAGGTGGCGTCCCCCGGCAGCCCGACCAATACCGGGGGAACGCCGAAGGCGAGCGCAATGTCGCGCGCCGCGCCTTCTTTCAAAGCCACGAAATCCATGTCCGCGGGCGTCAGGCTCAACGCCTGCCACTTCAGCCCGCCTTCGAGCAGGAGCGGCCGCCCCGCATTCTGGGTGCCCGAAAACTCCGCTTCGAGCTCGCTCTTCAGCCGCGCGAACTGCTCGGCCGACAGCAGTGCCCCGTCCGCCGGCTCATAGGTCAGCGCCCCGCTCGGCCGCGCCGCATTGTCGAGCAGCCCCTTGTTCCAGCGGCTCGCCCGGTTGTGCACGCTCGCCGCCGCAATCGCCGCGTCCAGGCAGCCCATTCCATAATGGTCGTCGCGGGGATGGAGCGAGCGGATGTGCGCGACCAAGTTCCGCCCGAGCCCGTCCGCCCTCGCGAAGCGCACGCTCTTGCCTCCGGCGCGATACTTGTAGCCGATCGGCCACCCCTGCGAGTCCGTCTCCACGCTGACACGCTCGGGCCGAAGCATCACCAGCTCCGCCGGCTTCTCGTCGGAGTTGGTCAGCAGCTGCACATAGGCATTGCCATTGAGCAGAAGCGCCGCGCCGATCCCTT
>DATAKH010000177.1:0-28452 GCA_036261735.1 Sphingomicrobium sp. | reverse complement strand
AAGCTGGTGGCCAACGGTTTCCTTGGGACCTCCGGTTGTGTGCGTCCGAAGCGCCGGAATCCGGTCGATCGCCTTCTGCAACGCCCATTTGACCACGCGCGCGACAATCCACGTCGCGACCAGGATCAGAATGGCGATCAGGACCTTGGGGCCCCAGTACATCAGCTGGCCCTGCCAATATCCGTTCGCTCCGCCCATCTCGTACATGCTTGATCAGCTCCCCTGTTTAGAGTCGTCCGACTGTAGCGCCCTGCGACGCTCGTCCCAAAATTCGAGCCGCTCGCGGACCTTCGCTTCGAAGCCACGGTCCGACGGCCTGTAGAAATCCTGGCGCTCCAACTCCTCGGGCCAGTAATCGGCACCGGAAAAGGCGTCCTCCGCCTCATGGTCGTAGGCATAGCCTTTGCCGTAGCCGATGTCCTTCATCAGCTTGGTCGGCGCGTTAAGGATGTGGGCAGGAGGCATCACCGAGCCGCTGTCCTTGGCCGTCCGCCAGGCGCCTTTCTGGGCGGCGTAAGCGGCGTTCGATTTGGGCGCGACAGCGCAATAGAGGCAGGCCTGGACGATCGCGAGCTCGCCTTCAGGTGAGCCGAGGAAATCGTAGGCGTCCTTGGCAGCCAGGCACTGAACCAGCGCTTGCGGGTCGGCGAGACCGATATCCTCGGAAGCGAAGCGGACCAGGCGGCGGATCACGTAGAGCGGCTCCTCGCCGGCGACGAGCATCCGGGCGAGATAATAAAGCGCCGCCTGCGGATCCGAGCCGCGGAGGCTTTTGTGAAGCGCCGAGATGAGGTTGTAATGCCCCTCGCGGTCCTTGTCGTAGACGGGGACGCGGCGATGGAGCAGGGCGGCCATCGCAGCGGGGTCGAGCGGTTCCTTCGGCTCGACGTCGAAGATGGTCTCGACCTGGTTGAGGAGGAACCGCCCGTCGCCGTCGGCCGAGGCGATCAGCGCTTCGCGGGCTTCAGGCGTGAGCAGCAGCGGAGCGCCGATTTCCGCTTCGGCGCGCTCGATCAGGGCCCCCAGCGCGGCCTCGTCCAGGCGGTGAAGGATCAGCACCTGGCAGCGCGACAGCAGCGCCGCATTCAGCTCGAAGCTCGGGTTCTCGGTCGTGGCGCCCACGAGAGTGACGGTGCCGTCCTCGACATAGGGCAGGAATCCGTCCTGCTGCGATCGATTGAAGCGGTGAACCTCGTCGACGAACAGCAAGGTCTGCCGGCCCGCCTCCGCCATCTGCCGAGCCTCGGCAAAAATCTTCTTCAAGTCGGCGACCCCAGAAAAGACTGCGGAAATGGCGACGAAGCGAAGGCCGACGGCATCGGCGAGCAGCCGAGCGATGCTCGTCTTGCCGGTCCCGGGCGGCCCCCACAGGATCATCGAGCCCAGTTTTCCGGCCGCGACCATCCGCCCGATTGCGCCTTCGGGGCCGGTCAGATGCTCTTGGCCGACAACTTCGCTCAGCGCCTTGGGCCGAAGCCTGTCGGCGAGCGGCGCATTCGCCGCAGCTTCGTGCGGCGGGGTGGACAGAGCGGGTTCGCCAAACAAATCGGCCATCGGCGAAATCATAGAAGCCGGCGGGAAATTTGCATCAGGCCATTGCACAAGATGTTACTAAGATATATCTGAGATGCATCTACAAAGGAGAGCGCCCGTGCCCCGCCACCATCGCCGCCACCGCCACAATGACGACATGCCCCCGATTCCCCCCGTCCCGCCAATGCCTCCGGAGCCGCCCCACGACGGCGCGAGCGTTCGCTTCGGCAACCTCGCCCAGATGTTCGCCAGCGGGCGCGGGTTCCGGGGCAATTGGGGACCTTTCCACTTCGATTTTGGAGACATGCCCGGCGGACGCGGCGGCGGACGCGGGCGCCGTGGACGGCGGCGCATGTTCGAATCGGGCGAGCTCCGGCTGGTCCTGTTGAAGCTGATCGCCGACGAGCCGCGCCACGGCTACGACCTTATTCGGGCCATCGAGGAGATGACCGGCGGCGAATATGCGCCGAGCCCGGGCGTCATCTATCCGACGCTGACCATGCTCGAGGACATGGGCCACATCGCCGAGCGCAAGTCGAAGGACAGCAAGAAGGTGTTCGAGGCCACCGACGACGGCCGCGCGCATCTCGACGAGCGGTCCGACGAAGTCGAAGAGCTGATCGAGCGGCTCGAGGAGCTTGCGCCAGAGGAACGCCACGATGCCGGCCCGGCGATCGGCCGCGCCGTCCGCAACCTGATGACGGCGCTGACCCATCGAGTGGGCAGGGACGGTCTCAACGACGAGCTTCTCCACGAGATCGCTGCGATCCTCGACGAAGCCGCGCAGCGGATCGAGCGGATCAAATAGACTGGCGCGAACGCCGCTCGACGATCGTTTCATAGACCCGCAGGACGGACGCGTTGATCTCGTCCCAATCCTGGGTGCGGGCGAAGTCCAGCCCCGCTTGGCCGTGCGAGCGCCTTAGGCCGGGGTCGCGGGCATAGGCCTGGAGCGCGTCGGCGAAGGCGTCGACGTCCCCAGGCTCGACAAGGACCCCGGTCTTGCCGTCGCGAACAAGGCTCGTCGCTCCGGTCGCCGAGGCCGCGACCACGGGTAGCCCGCAAGCCATTGCCTCGAGGGTAACGTTGCCGAACGTCTCGGTCAGCGAGGGATTGAAGAACACGTCGGCGCTGCCCAGCGCCCGTCCGAGATCGTCACCGACCTGCTGGCCGAGGAAAATGCCGTTTGGCATTTGTTGCTCGAACCACGACCGGGCCGGGCCGTCGCCGATTACGAGTGGATGATGCGGGACTCCGCGCTTTCGAAGCCGCTCGATCGCCTCGGCAAATACATCCAGCCCCTTTTCCAGAACGAGCCGGCCGAGGAAGGCGATGGCAAGCTCGTCGTCGGCAATCCCGACTTGCCTCCGCCAGGCCATGTCGCGCCGGCCGGGGTTGAACTGTTCGCGGTCGACCCCCCGGCTCCACATGTAGATGTTGGAGTTCATCCGCTGCGCCCTCAGAACGGCGGCGGTCGACTTGGCGGGCACAAGAAGCGCGTCGCAGCGGCGGTAGAGACGCCGCAGCGCGGCCCTAAGCATCGGCTCGAAGAGCTGGAGGTGATAATAGCTGAGATAGGTCTCGAAGCGCGTGTGGACCGACGCGACGACGGGAATTCCGCGCTTCCTCGCCCAGCTCACGGCCCGGTGCGCGGCGACGTCGGGGCTCGAGATCTGGACGATGTTCGGATCGAAAGCTGAAAGGTCGCGCCGCACCCGCGCCGGGATTCCCGTGGGAATGCGATATTCGGGCCGGCGCGGGATTGCCGCCGACGGCAGCGAGACGAGGTCCCCAGTGGGCTCGAACGCCGGATGTTCGACCGTCGGCGAATAAATCCGGACCTGCACGCCCCGGCGCAACAGATAGTCGACGAGGCGGTTCAGCGCCTGGTTGGCCCCATCTCGGACGTAATTGTAATTGCCCGAAAAGAGGGCGAGTCGAATGTCGCTCGGCTGCACGGTGCGCGGCTTAGCGGCGCGTGGCGTAAAGGCAAATGAATGGACGTGATCGTCAAGCATGGACTTCCGCCCGTCGCACGGCCCGACGCGCGCCTCTTCGTCCTCGGTAGCCTTCCCGGCGACGCCTCGCTGGCAGCGAAGCGCTATTACGCGCACCCGCGAAACGGCTTCTGGCGACTCATCGGAAGCGTCGTCGGCGAGGATTTGCATTCGCTGGGCTATGCTGAGCGGCTCGAACGGCTGACCGCGAACCGCATCGGGCTGTGGGATGTCGTCGCCCATGCGACCCGCCGCGGAAGCCTAGACCAGGCGATCCGCGATGCCGGCCACAATCCGCTCGCCGATTATTTCGCCGGATTTCCGCACCTCGAGGCGGTCGCCTTCAACGGCGCCGCTGCGGCCAAGGCGGGGCGGCAGCTTCTCGGCGGGGTAGCGCGGCTGAGCCTGATCGACTTGCCGTCGTCCAGCCCGGCAAACACACGGCCATTCGCGGAAAAGGCGCAGGCCTGGGGCCAACTCGCCCGATATTGCGAGTGCTGACCTTGCCCTTCTCGCCAATCGCGTCACACTGGCGGCGATGGCCTCGATCGAAGACAGCGATACCCAGACCGGCGACGACCAGCGCCTTTCGATGGTCGACGAGGCGCTAGTCGCCGGAACAATAGCCAATACCAACGGGCTGCTGGTGATCCTTGCGAAAATGGTGGCGAAGGGGGTCTTCGACGAGGACGACCTCACCGCCTTTTCCGACAGCTATTCTAAGCCGCTGGACCATGTCGGGATGCGCGAGAACGAGCTTGTCGGCCAGATGCAGGACCAGATGGAATCCACGCTCGCCGAGCTGATGCGCTACCTCAGGGAACGCGACGGCTGACTTCGCTGTTGACCTTGACATGATGTCAAGGTGCACAAGGCGCAAATGACGAGTCGGAAACAGCACAACCACCAGCAGGGTGAGTGCTCTCATCGCCACCGGGGCAAAGCGGGATTGGCCGAGCACGGGACGATGGTTCGCGATCCCGTTTGCGGGATGAAGGTCGACACGCGAACCGCGAAGCACCGCCACGCGCTCGGCGACACCGACTATTATTTCTGCAGTGAGCGATGCCTGGACAGGTTCAAGGCGGACCCCGACCGCTACCTCAATCCGCCCGGCGCGTCGGAAGAGCACCCGGCTTTGGGCGCGCTCGCCGAGTCGGCGGAGGGCACCATCTGGACCTGCCCGATGCACCCGGAGGTGCGTCGCGACGTGCCGGGGAGCTGCCCGATCTGCGGAATGGCGCTTGAGCCGCTGGAGCCGACGGTCGAGGAGCAGGCCAACCCGGAACTGATCGACATGAGCCGGCGATTCTGGATCAGCGCCGCGCTTTCGGTTCCCTTGCTGGTGCTGGTGATGGGATCGGAGCTCTTCGGGCTCGACCTGCTGCCGATGCGAGTTTCGATCTGGGTCCAGCTCGCGCTAACCACGCCGGTCGTCCTGTGGGGCGGCTGGCCGTTCTTCGAGCGCATGTGGTCGAGCCTCAAGACCCGCAATCTCAACATGTTCACGCTGATAGGGCTCGGTGTCGGCGTCGCCTACGGCTACAGCGTTGTCGCATCTCTGGCGCCGCAGATTTTTCCCGAATCGCTGCGCACGATGGGCGGATTCGTGCCGGTCTATTTCGAGGCCGCGGCGGTCATCACGACGCTCGTCCTGCTCGGACAGGTGCTGGAGCTTCGTGCCCGCGCCGCGACCGGCAAGGCGATCCGCGCGCTGCTCGGACTTGCGCCGAAGACCGCGCGGCGGGTGACGGATGGCAAGGAAGAAGACATCCCTCTGTCGGACGTGCATGTCGGCGACCTCCTTCGGGTCCGACCGGGCGAGAAGATTCCGGTCGACGGAATCGTGGTCGAAGGGCGCAGCTCGGTCGACGAATCGATGATCTCTGGCGAACCCGTCCCGGTCGAGAAGACGGCAGACGAGAAGATCACGGGCGCGACCGTCAACGGCACCGGGACGTTGCTGATGCGCGCGGAGAGGGTCGGTCGCGACACGATGCTGTCGCAGATCGTCCGGATGGTCGCCGCGGCTCAGCGCTCGCGGGCGCCGATCCAGGGCCTTGCCGACAAGGTCTCGGCCTGGTTCGTTCCGAGCGTCGTTGCCGTTTCGGTCCTCGCCTTCGTCGCCTGGAGCCTGTTCGGCCCCGCGCCCCCGCTTAGTCACGCCATCGTCAATGCGATCGCGGTGCTGATCATTGCCTGCCCCTGCGCGCTCGGCCTCGCAACTCCCATGTCGATCATGGTCGGCACCGGACGCGGCGCGAGCGCCGGGGTGCTGATCAAGAATGCCGAAGCGCTGGAGCTGATGGAGAAGGTCGATACGCTGGTGGTCGACAAAACCGGCACCCTGACCCTCGGCAAGCCGAAGTTGATCGCGGTCGAGCTCGCCGAAGGTTTCGACGAATCGGAAGTGCTTCGTCTCTCTGCCGCGCTCGAACGGGGAAGCGAACATCCGCTTGCCGCGGCAATCGTCGAGGGCGCAGACGAGCGCGAACTCAAGGTGCCCGCCAGCAGCGACTTCGAATCGCACACCGGTAAAGGCGTCACCGGGACGGTTGCTGGCCGCAAGGTGGCTCTGGGCAATTCCGCGTTGATGGAAGCGGCGGGCGTGGACGTCAGTGGCCTCGAGCAGCGCGCGGCGGAGCATCAGGGCGAAGGCTCGGGCGCGATGTTCGTTGCCATCGACGGCCAGTCCGCGGGACTGCTGGTGGTCGCCGATCCGGTAAAGGAGACCGCTGCCGACGCCATTGCCGAGCTCCACCGTGACGGCATCACGGTGGTGATGATGACTGGCGACAATGGCCGTACCGCAGCGGCGGTGGCGCGAAAGGTCGGCATCGATGAAGTTCTGGCCGAGGTCCTTCCTGACCAGAAGCAGGCCAAGGTCGAGCAGCTCAAGCGCGAAGGCCGCAAGGTCGCGATGGCTGGAGACGGTATCAACGACGCCCCCGCGCTCGCCGCCGCCGACGTCGGCATTGCAATGGGCACCGGCACCGACGTCGCCATGGAGAGCGCCGCAATCACGCTGGTGAAAGGCGACCTGCGCGGAATCGTCAGGGCGCGGCATCTCAGCCGGGCGACGATGCGCAACATCCGCCAGAACCTGTTTTTCGCCTTCGTCTTCAACGCTGCCGGCGTGCCGATCGCCGCCGGCGCACTCTACCCCTGGTTCCAGATCCTCCTGTCCCCAATCGTTGCCGGCGCGGCGATGTCGCTAAGCTCGGTCACCGTGATCGGCAACTCGCTACGGCTGAGAAGAGCCAAACTATGAAGATCGGCCAGGTGGCGGCCGCCTCGGGCATCACTCCGCGGATGATCCGACATTATGAAAAGATCGGCTTGATCGATACTGCAGCGCGCCGCGACTCCGGCTATCGCGACTATGACGAGCGCGACGTCCACACGCTGCGATTCATCGCTCGCGCCCGCGACCTCGGGTTTTCGGTCGACGAGATCGGTAAGCTCCTGGCGCTGTGGAACGATCGCAGCCGCGCCAGCGCCGAAGTGAAGGCGCTCGCACTCGCCCGCGCCGCCGAGCTCAAGCGCAAGGAGCGGGAGCTTCATGACATGCGGCGTTCGCTCGAGCATCTGGCGCAAAGTTGCCACGGCGACGACCGGCCCGAATGCCCGATCCTTGGCGGGCTCGAGGGAGTGGCTAAGTGATTGTCGCGATTGAGCAAGGCGCCTCCCCTGCATATTGTGCGAGCATGCGCTCGCAGGCCATGAAATTGCTGCTTCTTCTCGCAGTCCTGATGCTGCCTTTAGGAATGGCTGGCCCAGCCGCGGCGAATGACCGCGTTCCGCCAGCGGCCATGGCGATGCACCATGATGCAGGCCATCATTCGTCCGGGCACGCGAAAGGCGTCATGGCGGAGTGCACGATGGCCTGCTCTGCCGCGCTCCCAGCCGCCGAGTTGCGCCCGCTCGAAATCCGGCCGGTGACGCTCGCTCCGGAAAAGCCGGCACCGGCCACGAAATTGACTGGAATCCTCTTAGAGATGGCAACTCCGCCTCCCCGGGCGCCTGAGACTTCGAACACGATCCATTCGAACTCAGGAGAATAGAGATGTTTGCATTCATTGCCGCGGCGCTTGCCGCAACCACGCCAGCTGCTCAGGCAGTAACTCCCGACGCGCAGGCGAAGCATGCCCAGCACGCGCAGCACCAGCAGTCGGGCCAGGCCGGCCACCAGCAACACGAGCAGATGGCCAAGATGATGCAGCAGTGCCACGAGATGATGAAGACAATGCATTCCGACCAGGCAAAGCCCGGAGCGCAGGATCATCGCGAGCACGGCGGCAAGTAGCCGCAGATGCCGGGAGACGGCGCCTGCAGCGTCGCCTCCCAATTTCGGAGATCAATTGTGAAGAGGAACGTTTATTTCGCCGCGAGCGCGATCGCTCTGGCGTCAGTCCCGGCCGCTGCCATGGCGCAGGACCAGCACCAGCACCAGCCGGCGATGGACATGCCGGCTCCGCAGCCGTCGCCGCAGCAGAGCCCGCCGGCCGATGAGCCGATGGACCATTCGCAGATGGACCATCCCCAGATGACTGGGGACGAGCACGAGGGCCATGCGATGACCGGCGCTCTCGGTCCCTATCCGATGACCCGAGAGTCCTCTGGCACCGCATGGCAGCCGGATTCATCGGCGCACCTCGGGCTGATGCGCAACTCCGGCGAATGGACGCTGATGGCTCACGGTGTCGCCAACCTCGTCTACGATCACCAGTCCGGCCCGCGCGGCGACGACAAGCTGTTCGCAAGCGGAATGCTGATGGGAATGGCTAGTCGCCCGCTCGGCAACGGAACCGTGCAGTTCAAGGCGATGGTCAGCCCCGACCCGCTGATGGGCAAGAGCGGTTACCCGCTGCTGCTCGCGAGCGGCGAGACGGCCGACGGCGTCGACCGGCTGATCGACCGCCAGCACCCGCACGACTTCTTCATGGAGCTTTCGGCGTCCGTCTCGCAGAACATCGCGCCCGAGAGCAGCGTCTTCCTCTACGGCGGACTTCCAGGCGAGCCGGCGTTCGGCCCGCCCGCCTTCATGCACCGCGAGGCGATCCTCGATTCGCCCGAAGCGCCGATAAGCCACCATTGGCTCGATTCCACGCACATCAGCTTCGGAGTGCTGACCGGCGGGATCGTGATCGGCCGGGCCAAGCTGGAGGTCAGCCGCTTCAATTCGCGCGAGCCCGACCAGCACCGCTGGGACATCGAGACGGGGCCGCTCGATTCGACTGCTGTCCGACTATCGTGGAATCCGACCAGGACCCTCGCGCTCCAGGGGAGCTGGGGCAAGTTCGAGGATCCCGAGCAGCTCGAGCCCGGCGTCGACCAGGAGCGTTGGTCGGCAAGCGCCTTGTGGGCCGACGAAGTCGCGCCCGGCTGGAAGCTCGCTGGAACGCTCGCCTGGGGCCGAAAGACGATCGATCACCACGGCGAAGCGCTGAGCGACGACGCCTTTGCGGCGGAAGCGTCGGTGAAACATTCCGGATGGACCGTCTTCGGCCGGGGCGAGATTACCGAGAACCGCGAGTTGCTCGCACTCGAGGAGCACGGGCCGGCCTATCGCGTTGGGAAGGTTAGTCTTGGCGCTGTCCGCGATTTCCGAATTGCCGAGCATTTTTCGGTGGGCGCGGGCGGTCTCGTCGCGCTGAATTTCGTGCCGGACTCGATCGCTCCGCTTTACGGCGGAAACAATCCTGTCGGAACAATGGCATTCATCCGGCTGAAGCTCGATTGACTAGCGGGGCGCCAGTGCACATATGGCGCCCTCGCTTTCAGCGATGGCCCCTTCGTCTAGCGGTCTAGGACGTCGCCCTCTCACGGCGAAAACACGGGTTCGAGTCCCGTAGGGGTCACCAAGATGCGGCTGTCCGGGGGACAGCCGGACATCTTGGCGACAGCGCCTCCCGTTCCCCTAGCCACTGCTCAATCACGTCAGCGATTCGCTCGCCCGCCCGGCCGTCGCCGAACAGGTTTGTCGCCACACCTCCTCCTGCTTGCGCCAGTCTCCGGCGGACGGCTCGGACGATGGCGGCCGGATCAATTCCGACCAGCTCCACGCCTCCACCTGCGATCGCTTCCGGCCGCTCCGTCTTTTCCCGGAGGACGAGCAGCGGCACGCCGAGCGCCGAAGCCTCCTCCTGCATTCCGCCGGAATCGCTTAGGACCAAACGCGACCGGACCATTGCTGCGATGGTTTCGGAATGGCCGAAGGGCCGATTCAGCGAAATTCCCGGGTGGCCGAACAGAAGCGCGCGCACTCGGCCAGCGAGCTCAGGGTTCGGGTGAAGCAGGACCTCGACCCGCGCCAGACGTTGGGATGCGATTTCGCGAAGCGCAGTCGCGAGACCGCTGATCCCCCGTCGCCAATTCTCCCGCCGGTGGCAGGTCACGAGGAGCCGCGGCAGGTCGGAATCGCGCTCGGCCGGCTCGATTCGACCGCGCACCGCCAACACGGCGTCGATGCCGGTATTGCCGGTGACGCAGATCCGGCCGTGCACCCGTTCGCGCCGCAGGTTGGCCGCGCTGAGCTCGGTCGGAGCGAACAGCAGCTCGGCGTCGCGGTCGATCGCGACCCGGAATTCCTCTTCCGGCCACGGGCGCCGGAGATCGTGGCTCCTCAAGCCGGCTTCGACATGCGCCACCGGCACTTTCGCGATCCTTGCGGCAAGTGCGCCCCCGAGCGCGCTCGAGGTGTCGCCCTGGACGACCACAACGGAGGGGGCGGTCCCGGCGAGGACCGGAAGGAGTGCCTTCGTCACCAGGCCCACATGGATATTCGGGTCTTCCTGGCCCGGGCAGTCCAGCCGAACCGCTGCATAGTCCGCTAGCCCGTATTCGGGGCGATCGAGCTTGGGGTGCTGTCCGGTGAAGACCAGCATGGGACCAATGCCTCGCTCTGCGAGAGCGGCCGCGACGGGTGCTAGTTTGATGGCCTCGGGCCGGGTACCGATGACGATTAATACGCGACTGGTCAGCCTTCCCCCCTAGCTCGGCGGGCGCAGGGTGGCCTAGGCGGCGTTAGGACTCAACGGAAATTGTCGGAATAGGCCTGGATCTTGAGCTTCACCGGTGTCGCCGGGACGATGTGGTAGGCGATGTTCCGGCGCTCGGCATAAGCGACCGCTTCGTCGCGGGTGCGGAAGGTCAGCTTGACCTGTGTGTTGGTGTCGCCCGATCCGTTCCAGCCGGTCAGCGGGTCCGGCCGCTGCGGCTCGCTTCTCTCGAACTCGAGCAGCCACAGACCGGCGTTGGCCCGGCCCGACTGGGTCGTCCGGCGGTCGATCTCCGAGATTCGCGCGACGGTCATGCGCCGTGCGAGTGGCAAAGCCCGCGGGCGGAATCAAGACGGCCGTCAGTAAGCACGGCGAATCGCGAACTCGACAGCTTCGATCAGCGCGGTCTTCGCCTTGCCCGAAGGAAAGGGGGCGAGGGCGTCGATCGCTCGGCGTCCGTAAAGCCGGGCGAATTCGATCGTGTCGGACAGCGCGTCACTCGAACGCATTAGCGCGATCGCGCGGGCGAGGTCGTCGTCGCCGACCCGTTCGCCCGACACCGCCGACCGCCAGAACGCGCGCTCCTCCTCGTTTGCCCGCGCGTAGGCGAGAATCAGCGGGAGCGTCATCTTGCCGTCGCGGAAATCGTCCCCGACCCCCTTGCCCATGATTGCGGGGTCGGACGCATAGTCGATGACGTCGTCGACGAGCTGGAATGCGATCCCAAGGTGCTTGCCGTAGCTCTCCAGCGCCACCTCAACCTCCTCGCCCGCCTCGGCGACGACGGGGGCAACCCGGCAGGCGGCGGCGAACAAGGCGGCGGTCTTGGCGCCGATGATTGCGAGATATTGCTCCTCGTCGGTTTCGATCCGCCGCTGGGCGGTCAACTGCTCGACCTCGCCCTCAGCGATTACGCTTGAGGCAGAGCTCAGGATCTTGAGCACCTTGAGGCTCCCGTCCTCGACCATAAGCTCGAAGGCCCGGCTGAACAGGAAGTCGCCGACGAGGACGCTCGCGCTATTGCCCCAAATCAGGTTGGCGGTGCGCTTGCCCCTGCGCGTTCCCGATCCATCGACGACATCGTCGTGGAGAAGGGTTGCCGTGTGGATGAACTCGACTGCAGCAGCGAGCTTGTGATGCCGGGTGCCCGGATAGGACAGCAGCCTTGCGCAGGCGAGCGTCAGCATCGGGCGCATTCGCTTGCCACCGCCGGCGATGAGGTGGCCGGCAAGCTCCGGAATCAGGGCGACCTTGCTGTGCATTCGGTCGAGGATGACGGAATTCACGCCGTTCATGTCGTCGGCGACGAGTTGCATGAGCGGCTCGAGCGACGGCTCGTTTCCAGGATGCAGCGGTTGAACGGTGGCGCTCACCGCGCCGCCGTAGCCCCGGCAGGCAGTATTTCCTAGCCCGCCGGAAGCGTTAGCCTGGCGAGCAATCCGCTGAGGTCTTCGCTTTCCTCGAGGCTGATCCGGCCGCCGTAGATGTCGGCGACATCGCGGACAATGGCGAGCCCGAGGCCGGTTCCAGGCTTGTCGGTATCGAGCCGGGCGCCGCGGGCGAACAGGGCTTCGCGCTCGCGCTCCGGAATGCCGGGTCCGTCATCCTCGACCACGATGTCGACCGTGGAATCGTGCCGCTCGACGGTCATGAAGACGCGCCCGTTGCCGTATTTGGCGGCGTTTTCCACCAGGTTTCCGATCATCTCGTCGAGATCCTGCCGCTCGACCCGCACTTCCGCCGTCCGGTCGCCGGCGATGTCGACGGTCACGCCTTCGTAAAGGCGGTCGATCGCGCGCTGAACCGCTTCCGCGCTAGTCCACACCCGCGCCCGCGCCTGCACCGAGGCACGCCGGCCGATCGCCCTTGCGCGGGCGAGATGATGATCGACCTGACGCCGCATCACCGATGCCTCGCGGATTACCGTCTGGTCGAGATCGGGGCTGTGTGCAGTCGCTGCGTTGGTGACGACCGAAAGCGGCGTCTTCAGAGCATGGGCGAGATTGCCGGCGTGGCGACGCGCTTCCTCCGCCTGCGCCTCGCTATGCGCGAGCAGCTGGTTGATCTCCTCGGTCAGCGGCTGGATTTCCGTGGGAAAGTTGTCGGAAATCCGCTGCTTGTTGCCCGAACGGATGGCGACCACCTCGCGCCGGACGCGGCGAAGCGGCCACAGTCCGTAGATCGTCTGGAGGGCCGCCAGGATCAGTAGCCCGGCGCCGAGCGCAGCGAAGCTCCAGAACAAGGTCGTGCGAAGCTCGTGGATCTGCTCGTCGATGGCCTCGCGCGATTGAGCGACCTGGAAACGCCACCTTGTGTCCGATCCGGGCAGGACGACGTCGCGCTCGGCGATGCGCAGCGGCTCGCCGGCAAATTCGTTGCTGTTGTAAATGTGGGGCTCGACGTGGACCTGGTGGCTTGTGACCTTCAACCGCCGGTCCCAAAGCGACCTTGATGGAAATGTCTCGAAGCCGTCGCCCGAGACCTGGAAATAGACCCCCGAATAAGTTTGCAGGAACCTTTGGTCGGCAGGCTGGCGGCTGAACCTCACCTCGCCTTCCGGCCCAATTTCCGCAGCGGCGATTAGCGCGTTGTTGAGCACGTAGACGAGCTGTTCGTCGAAGTTTCGAATTACCGACGCGGTAAGCACTCGGTCGAGGGCGAATCCGCCGGTGACGAGTAGAATCGAGATCCACAGCGCCGCGACGACGATCATCCGCCGGGTCAGCGACCCGATGTGCGGCCGCTTGAGTGCGCGCGGTCCTTTCTCGGCCGCCGCCGTCGCCGGGGCGGCTTCGTCGTTCAAAGTCGCCGTTCCTCCGGCTCTTCAAGGCTGTAGCCGAGGCCGCGGATGGTGGTGATGACGTCGGGACCGAGCTTCTTGCGGATACGCGTGACGAACACTTCGATGGTGTTCGAATCGCGATCGAAGTCCTGGTCGTAAATGTGCTCGATCAGCTCGGTGCGGCTGACCACCTTGCCCTTGTGGTGCATCAGGTAGGAGAGGAGCTTATACTCCTGCGCGGTGAGCTTGACCGGCTCGCCGGCCTTGGTGACCTTGCCGGAGCGGGTGTCGAGGCGAATATCGCCGGCGATCAGCTCGGAGCTGGCATTGCCCGATGCCCGGCGGATCAGCGCCCGAAGGCGCGCGATCAGCTCTTCGGTCTGGAACGGCTTGGCGAGGTAATCGTCGGCGCCGGCGTCGAGGCCGGCGACCTTGTCCGACCAGCTGTCGCGGGCGGTCAGGATCAGAACCGGCATCTTCCTGCCTTCCTTGCGCCAGCGGTCGAGCACCGTCAGCCCGTCGACTTCGGGAAGGCCGAGGTCGAGGACGACCGCGTCATATTGTTCCGTTGAGCCGAGGAAATGGCCGTCCTCGCCGTCGGTGGCCAGGTCGACGGCATAGCCGGCACCTTCCAGGGTGGAACGGAGCTGCCGTCCCAGATTGGGTTCGTCTTCGACGATCAGAACGCGCATTTCTGTCTTCCCCTGGAGCCATTCGGGCAGTCAACACGCGCAAAGCTGAACGGTTGCTTGGCCGGAATGAGTTTCCGCATGCCGACATGCCCCCGGCATGTCTGAACGGCAACTGGGGAGACAGGGCGAAATGTCAATGCCGGCGGTACCGGCGACGCTAGCGCCGCGACTAGCGCGAGCGGCGTACGATTCGGCCGGTGGCTGCGTCGACATCGATCCAGATGACGCGGCCGTTCTTCACGAATTTCAGCCGGTAAGTCTCGCCGTTGAACTCCGGGCCGAGATAATCGGCGCCAGGCATCAGCGGGATGATCCGGTGTTCGATCATGGGAAGCGGCATCGATCGGCCGTCGCGGGTTGCCTCGAACGCGCGCTTGGCATCGCGCGGCGGCGGATCGGCGAAAGCCGGTCCGGCAAGGAGGCCCGCTGCGAGAGCGGCCGGGAAGAGCGAACGATACAGGCGCATGGCGAATGTCGATTTCGAGGCTCTTCTACCAGAAACCATTGAATGGCCTATGAATGCTGGCGATTGCCAATGTTCAGGCAATCGCATGTGGGGGAAATACAACACGAGGGGTTCAGTTGCGCAAGCTGGTCCGTTAGGCGCGCTTCGTGGCTGCTCCGGTGCTCTCTTATGAAAATCTTGGCCTCGTCCAGGGCGAGGGCTGGCTGTTCCGCGGACTCGACCTCTATGTCGGAGAGCGCGACCGGCTGGCGCTGATCGGCCGCAACGGCGCCGGCAAGACGACTTTACTCAAGTGCCTGGCCGACCACATCGACACGGACGAGGGGCGGCGGACCATCGTTCCCGGCACTCGCGTGGTCCTCCTCGAGCAGGACCCGGCGATCGGTGGCGAAGGGACTCTTCTCGACTGGGTGCTTTCCGGAGCCAACGCGCCCGCCGCCCACGAAGCCGCGGCAATCGCCGACCAGATCGGGATCGACCTCAACCGGCCGGCGGCGACGGCAAGCGGTGGAGAGCGGCGGCGCGCCGCCATCGTGCGCGCGCTCGCGCAAGCGCCCGACGTGCTGCTCCTCGACGAACCGACCAATCACCTCGACCTCGGCGCGATCGAATGGCTGGAACAGTGGCTTGGCCGCTTCGCGGGCGCGTTCATCGTCATCAGCCACGACCGAACCTTCCTCAAGCGTCTCACGAAAAGCTGCATCTGGCTCGACCGAGGGAAGCTTCGGCGGGCGGAGATCGGCTTCGGAGGTTTTGAAGCGTGGACCGAGAAGGTCATCGAGGAAGAAGCCAGGGCGGCCGAAAAGCTCGATTCGAAGCTGGCGCTCGAGCTTCGCTGGCTGGAGCGGGGCGTGACTGCCCGAAGGCGCCGCAACCAGGGTCGGCTGGCGAAGCTTCAGGAGATGCGCGCCCAGAGGGCGGCGATGCTTGGTGGCCCGGGCACCGCCAAGCTCGCGCTGGCCAAGGACCAGGTGCGCTCGAAAGCGGTGATCGAGGCCGACCGAGTATCGAAAAGCTTTGGCGACCGAGAGATCGTCCGCGATTTCTCACTTCGAATCCAGCGCGGCGACCGGATCGGGCTGGTCGGCCCCAATGGCGCCGGAAAGACGACCCTTCTGAAGCTTCTGACTGGCGAAATCGAGCCGGACATCGGCACCGTGACCCGCGCCAGGACCCTGTCGGGAATCGTCATCGACCAGCAGCGCAAACTGATGGATCCCGGCAAGAGCGTTCGCGATATCCTTACCCATGGCGGCGACTGGATCGATGTCCGCGGGCACAGGAAGCACATCAAGGGGTATCTGAAGGAATTCCTGTTCGAGCCCGCGATCGCCGACGCGCCCGTCGGCTCGCTGTCGGGCGGCGAGCGATCGCGGCTCCTGCTGGCGCGCGAATTCGCCCGAGAGGCGAACCTCCTCGTCCTCGACGAGCCGACAAACGACCTCGATCTCGAAACCCTTGACCTGCTCCAGGAGGTGATCGCGGACTACGAGGGGACGGTGCTGCTCGTCAGCCACGACCGCGATTTTCTCGACCGGACGGTGACGATTACGCTTGGCCTCGACGGCTCGGGCGAAGTGGACATCGTCGCCGGCGGCTATGCGGACTGGGAGAAGCGGCGTTCTCCGGCGAAGGCCGCAGCCCAGGATCGCCGCAAGGCGCTGCCGCCGCGGCGCCCTGGGCTCCGGCCTTCGCAGGGGAGCAAGCTGACTTACAAAGACCAGCGCGATCTCGACCGGCTTCCGCAGGAGATCGAGCGGATCGAACTCGAAATCGCAGCGACGGAAGAGGCCCTCCACGATCCGGAACTCTATTCGCGCAATCCGGAGCGTTTCGCACAGCTCACGAAGCGACTCGAGACGCTGCGTTCGGACAAGGCAGCCGCCGAGGAGCGCTGGCTCGAGGTCGCCGCCATGGCGGAGGCCATGCAGGCACAATCCTGACACTTGAAGCCTTCCAGTGCGGCGCCATTTTGAGGTCATGATCGACATCCGTCCCTTTGCCACGCTGGGCCACGCCGACCACGGCTGGCTCGATGCCCGCCACCATTTCTCCTTCGCCAGCTATCACGACCCGGACCGCATGGGCTGGGGCGCAATCCGCGTGTGGAACGACGACCGGATCGCCGCGAAGAGCGGCTTTCCGCCACACCCGCATCGCGACATGGAAATCGTGACCTACGTCCGCACCGGCGCGATCACGCACAAGGATTCGATGGGCAACGAGGGCCGCACCGAGGCGGGCGACGTCCAGGTCATGAGTGCCGGGACTGGAGTCGTCCACTCCGAGTTCAATCTCGAGGACGAGGCGACGACGCTCTTCCAGATCTGGATCGAAACCGACAAGCCCGGGGCCGCGCCCGCCTGGGGTGCGATGCCGTTCCCCAAGGACAGCCGCGAAGGGTCGTTCCAGCTGCTCGCTAGCGGCGATCCGCGTGACGGTGCACTGACGATCAATGCCGACGCGCGCGTGCTCGGGGCGACTCTCAAGGGCGGCTCAAGCATTCGCTACGACGCCGATCCGGGCCGTCACCTCTATCTCGTCTCCAGCGAAACGGTTCGGGTCAACGGGCAGGAAGCCAATCCGCGCGACGGAATCGCCATTACTGGCGAAGAGAGAGTCGAGATCGAAGGCGGGCAAGACGCCGAACTGGTGCTTGTCGACGCCCGCTGAGGCCCGGTCGACTGACGTTCATGTAAGCTGTGCTTGAAGTCCCGCTCGCGCGGCGGCATGAGCGCCTCCGCGCGAGTTTTCGCGTACTCCAGTCATCGCCGGGGGATCATGAAGGCGCGCTTGCGGATCATTGTTGCGGCATGCTTCCTGCTGACGGCCGGGGCCCCGGCGCTCGCACAGGAAGCTGGCGCACCGCCCCAGAACGAGGTTGTCGGGCCGCCACAGCTCAGGGACTTTACGCTCAACGGGACCGTGACTCGCCCGGCGCCGCCCCCGGCGTCGGAGCAGCCGAGGCAGCAACCGCCGGCGCGACAGCAGCCGATACCCGCTCCCCGAACGCCGCCCCAAGCCACCAGCCCGGACAGCAGCGCCCCAAGTCGCGACGTTACGCAACCGGCGCGCGAGCAGCCGCAAAGTAGCGCTGGCGATCGCGTCGATCTGCCTCCTCCGCCACCGCCGCCGGAGCCTTCGTTCGATGCCGGCGAAGCGGCGGCGACAGCGCCGCCACCACCGGACGAAGCTGAATCCTTCTCCGGCCTGTCGATCCTGCCGTGGATACTCGTCGCTTTGGCCGGGGCCGGGGCCGCGGCCTGGTTCTTCCTCCGGCAGCGGCCGCGCGAAAGCTTTGCCGGAGTGGGGGAATCCGACCTGTTCGAAGCCCCGCCGCCGCCGGCGCCGGCGGCGGCGCGACCGGTCGAAGCTCCTCTCCCTCCAGAGCCGAAACCGGTGGCGACGGGAGTTGTTTCCAGCCGGCTGAGGCCGTGGCTCGAGCTCGAATTCACGCCGGAACGCGGCGTCATCGACCACGAAAAGGCGATGATCGGGTTCGAATTGTCGGTTTACAATTCCGGCAGCGTCCCGGCCCGCAACGTGCTGCTCTTGGCAGCGCTGATCAACGGCGGCCCGATGCAGGAGCAGCAGATCCGGCTCTTCTTCGACAATCCGGGCGCGGGTGACGACAGGATTCCGGTCATCCCGCCGCTTCAGCGGGTCACGCTCAATACCCGCGTGGTTCTCGCTCGCGAGCAGATCCGCCCGATCGAGGTAGAGGGGCGCCAGCTCTTCGTTCCCATGGTCGCCTTCAACGCAATCTACGGATGGAGCGGCGGCACCGGCCAGACTTCGGCCAGCTATCTTGTCGGGAAGCAGACGTCGGGCGAGAAGCTGGCGCCGTTCCGGCTCGACCTGGGTTCGCGCATCTTCCGCAACCTCGCGGCCCGCGAGCACGAATATCGGATCCGCAAATAGCGCCTACAGGACGGCGCTGTTGTAGCTGTGCCAGGCAAGGATCGCCGCCGCCCCGCGATGGGGGCGCCACGCTTCAGCGATCTCGCGAAGATACTTCTCGCTCGGCTTTTCGGAAAGGCCGAGCAGCCTCCCGATCTCGACCTGGACGGCGAGATCGCCGGCCGGCCAGACGTCAGCGCGCCCCTCAGCGAACAACAGGTAGATTTCCGCCGACCAGCGGCCGATGCCCTTGATCCTGACGAGATGGGCAATGGCTTCCTCGTCATCCCCAGGGAGCGCTGCGAGGTCCAGCTCGCCCGACAGGACCAGCTCGGCAAGGCTCCGGGCATAGCCCGCCTTCTGGCGCGAGATTCCCGCGAGACGGAGTTCTTTGTCGCTTGCAGCAATGATCGCCGAAAGTTCGGGCGGCGATCCGTAGGCCGCCTCCAGCTTCGCCCACATCGAGCGCGCCGCGGCGACGCTGACCTGCTGGCCGACGATCGTCCGGAGCAAAGTGTGTGCTCCCGGCTCGCTTCGCCGCGGCTGGGGGATTCCGTGTTTTTCCACGACCGCCGCGAACGCGGGCTCGCGCTCTGCGAGCGCTTTGACGGCCGCCAGAATACTGTCTGTGGTGCGAACCATCAGGCGACTCCCGCGGCGTAGAGCGCCACCGCTGCAGCGTTTGAAACATTCAGGCTTTCGACCGACTCGCTGATCGGTAGCCGGGCGAGCGCGTCGCAATGCTCGCGTGTGTTCGGCCTCAGCCCGGGTCCTTCGGCGCCGACCACCAGCGCGATCCGCTTCGGGCCAAGCGCTTCCCGCAACTCCGTTGGTGCGTCCCCGGTGAGCCCGATCCGCCAGAAGCCTGCATCGGCGATGTCGTCGAGAGCGCGGGCGAGGTTCACCGTCCGCGCCCACGGCACCGTTTCCAGAGTACCCGACGCGGCCTTGGCGAGCGCTCCGCTCTCGGGCGGCGAATGGCGGTCCTGGGTGACGATCCCGATGGCTCCGAACGCAGCCGCGGACCTTAGGATCGCGCCGACATTATGAGGGTCGGTGACCTGGTCGAGGATCAGTAGTACTGCCCTTTCGGCCGCGCCGTTCAGGATATCGTCGAGCCAAACGTCCGCGAGCGGTTCGACCTCGATGACGACGCCCTGGTGCGGAGCGTCATTAGGGACGAGGCGGCCGAGGTCGGCGACGTCGGCGAGCGTCAGCGCAATGTCTTTCGGAAATTGCATGGCGGCGGCGGCGTCGCGGGTGGCCCAGGCGCGCAAGACGGTTCGGCGGGGATTGTCGAGCGCCGCCGCGACCGCATGGCGGCCCCAGAAGCGCGGCCGGTTGGCGGAACCGTGGGCCTGGTGCGATTTCTTGCGGCGGGACATGCCCGATGCTCATGCGGGCGCTTCGGCGGCAGCGCAACCGCATAGATTCAGTGGAGCGGGGGCGAGTCGGCCTGAAGTCGCCGGCGCTGGGTCCGCCACACTGCGACGGCGAGAATGGCCAGGGTCCAATATGCCCAAAAGCCGAGCGAGGCAGCGTAAGCGCGCGGCAGAAGGTCGCTCTCGATCTGCTTCATTGCGTGGCCCATCACGGTGGTCAGCTGGATTCCCGCCATCCACAACGGCCAGAAGCGCTCCGAGCGCAAGGCGATCGCGACGAAACCCGCGAGCAAGGCAAGGTCGACGAGCAGGACTGCGGATTCAACCTCTTCGAAGCGATCGTGCAGTGGGGAAATGACGGCGTGGGTCGCGGCTGCTCCGATCACGCAGAGCAGGGCGACGGCCCGTTCCTCGCGTCCGCCGCGCAGGAACGCGTAAAGCGTGATCGCGATCAGCAGGAAACGGAACAGGTAGGGAGCCATGGCGAGTGCGCCCGACCGGACCACGCATGCGCGGCCCGGTCAAGCATTGGCCTCAGGCGACGATCTTCAGGTCCGCTTTGCCGCTTGGCGGCGGGCACTCTTCGTCCCCGTAATTGACGGTGCGAAGGCCCGGCACCTTGCCCTTGGCATCGGCTAGCGCGGCGTGACAGTCGACCATCGAACCGCGCGTCTCGACCAGGCTGGCGACCGCGGTGGCAAGCTTTTCGAGTGTCGGATGCGCAGTCGCGAACCCGACCCCCGCGACGGAATTCGCACGCATGACCCGCGCCTGAAGCTCGGCGATCTCGGCCAGCGCGGAGTCGATGGTTTCTTCGACCACACGGACCTGGGTTGCGACGTCGAAGGCGGCATTCTGGATAATTTGCTTGCGCATGACTGCTCCTTCTCCAGAGGCAGCTGCCCTGGAGTGAAATTGTCCGGTTTTCAGTTGGAGGTCGGTCGGGCTAGCTCTTCAGCAACCTCGCGAGGCTCTCGAGACCGGCGAGGTACATGCCCGCCGAAAAAGCAGCCCCAGTCGCGATTGCGACAATCCAGAGCAGCCGAAGGCCGACACCCATTTCGTTCCGGGGGTGGCTCCTCGTTGCGAACGGCAGTTGCAGGGAAGACCGGGATAGCCCGTACTTCTGCTCGGTATGAAAGCCCGCACTTCCCCAGGCCTCCCCTGCGCGATCAACGTGCCGAATCTGATTGCTGACCGCGCCGTTTTCGTCGCTCGTGGAGGCCGCCGGCTCAATGTACGGCGATTGATGTATCAAACGTTGATATGGCTCGCTGAAGTGGGAAACGATCCGCGCCGCCTGGGCGCGCCGTGAAACGCCGAGCGTCTGCAGCGACTGGCGAATGCGCTGATCGACTGTGTGGGGCGAGATTCCGAGCTCGGCCGCAATTTCCTTGGACGACAGATGCTCAGCGACAAGGCGCACGCAATCGAGCTGCCCCGGAGTCAGTTTCGCTACGCGGTCCGCGAGTTGTGGCTCGATATCCGCGGGGAGATCATCCTTGCGCGCGGGATCCGGCACCCGAGCTGTCCTTTCAAGCTTCAGTCATAGTGACTCGACATCGCCCGAGTCAGCGCCAACTTACGTCACAATGGACACTTCGGCCAAGAACAGACGGTTATCTTTCGTTAAGTACGACACCGCGAGATCCCGGCCTACGCTTCTGCGACGCCGCTTTCCAGCATGATCGGAGAAAGGTGGTGGAGAGGGCTGGATTCGAACCAGCGTACGCTTGCGCGGGCAGATTTACAGTCTGCTGCCTTTAACCACTCGGCCACCTCTCCAGGTGCAGGCAGTGGCGCCATGTGGCGGCGCGGGTCGGACGTGTCAACGCGTGAAGGCGTTTGTCGCCCCGCGAGGCTAAAGCCTCGCGTGCGCTCCAAAATTCAACCATGCCCCGCATGGTCGAATTTTGGAGCGGGTGAAGGGAATCGAACCCTCGTCGTAAGCTTGGAAGGCTTCTGCTCTACCATTGAGCTACACCCGCTCGCGCCCGCGGACCGGCCAATGCCACCGCCAATCTGGGATCGTCAACTCAATTGGCAAGAGGAAGCGGGAACGACTCGGCATTGGAACGATTGAATCCGCCGTCGAGGAGGAAGCCATGGCCGCACGTCCGGTTTGGAGAGGGCAGATCAGGCTCGCGCTGGTCTCGATCCCGGTCGAGCTTTACCCGGCGACGAAGAGCGGCGCGTCCATCTCCTTCCACCAGGTGCACGAGCCGACGGGCAAGCGCATCCGCTATGAAAAGGTCGTGCCCGGGATCGGTCCCGTGGACCGTGACGAGATCATGAAGGGCTATGAGGTATCGAAGGGCCATTACGTCCTGCTCGATCCTGAAGAGATCGAGAAAGTGAAGCTTGAGAGCAAGAAGACGCTCGACCTCGTCCAGTTCGTCGACGTCGGCGACATCGACGCCATGTATTATGAGAAGCCATATTACGTCGTTCCCGGCGACGATCTGGCCGAGGATGCGTTCGTCGTGCTTCGCGACGCCCTTCGCAAATCAAAGAAAATCGGAATCGGCCAGCTGGCAATGCGCGGACAGGAATATGTCGTCGCCCTGAAGCCCTGCGGCAAGGGCATCCTTCTCGAGACGCTCCGCTACGCCGACGAGGTCCACAAGGCGAACAGCTATTTCCGCGAAATCGGCGACAGCAAGCCCGACGAAGACATGCTCGACCTGGCCTCGATGCTGATCGAGAAGAAAACCGGCGATTTCGATCCCAAGGAATTCCACAACCGCTATGTCGATGCGCTGCGCGAGCTGATCGAGGAAAAGCAGCGCCGAAAAGGCGAGAAGATTATCCAGGACCCCGATGCCGACGAGCCGCCGCCGCGGGGCGGCAATGTCATTGACCTGATGGCGGCACTTAAGAAGAGCCTCGAGACCGGCGGCCGCGAATCGACGAAGGCTAAGGGCAAGGCGAAGGCCAAGCCGGCACCGCGAAGCAAGGCGCGCCCTCGTTCCACAGGAACCAAGAAGAAAGCGGCGGCCGGCGGGCGGAAATAGATCATGGCCAAGCGCGCCGAGCTAGACATCGCAACTTACAACAAGAAGCGCGACTTCTCGAAGACGAAGGAACCCAAGGGCCGCAAGCTAAAGGGCAAGGGCGACAGCTTCGTCGTCCAGAAGCACGACGCCTCGCACCTCCATTATGATTTCCGGCTTGAGATGGACGGAGTGCTCAAGAGCTGGGCGGTGCCGAAGGGCCCGAGCCTCGATCCCGCCGAGAAGAGGCTGGCGATGCGAACCGAGGACCATCCGCTCGATTATGGCGACTTCGAGGGCACCATCCCTAAGCAGGAATATGGCGGCGGGACGGTGATGCTGTGGGACCACGGCCGCTGGATTCCCGAGCCCGGAAAGGATCCCCGCAAGACGATCGAGGAAGGCCATCTCCACTTCACCCTCGAAGGTGACCGGATGAAAGGCGAGTGGGTGATGTTCCGGTTGAAGCCGCGCAAGCCGAGCGACCGCGAAAGCTGGATGCTCAAGAAGGTCGACGACAAGTTCGCCGAGCCCGAGCATGGCGACGAGCTCGTCGAGGACTGCACCACCAGCGTGACGACAGGGCGGACAATGGCCGAGATCGCTTCGGGCACCGACGTGTGGCGCTCGAACCGTGGGGGACAGAAAGGCGGGCGGGCCAAGACAAAAGCGAGCGGCGCTCCGCCACCGTTCCAGCCGCCGCAGAAAGCGACCCTCGTCGACGAGGTGCCGGGCGGATCGGGCTGGTTGTTCGAATACAAGTACGACGGATACCGCCTGCTGATCGCCACTGGTTCGGGCGCGGCGACTGCGTGGACCCGGAACGGCAAGGATTGGAGCGACAGGTTCCGGGCACTGGTCAAGGCGGCCGAGGCGCTGCCGCCTGGCTGCCTGATCGATGGCGAGGCGGTCGCGCTCAACGACAAGGGCAAGCCCGACTTCCAGCTGCTGCAATCGACGCTCAAGGAGCAGAGGGGAAAGAACCTCGTCTTCTACGCCTTCGACCTCCTGGTCGACCGCGGCGAGGACATCACCGGGCTTGGCAATCTCGAACGCAAGGAGCGGCTTTCCAGCCTTCTGGAAAAGGCGCCGTCGACAATCGTCTTCGGCGACCATGTGGTGGGCAGGGGCGGCGCGCTTTTCGACCAGGTGTGCAAGCAGGGCGGCGAGGGCGTCATCGCCAAGAAAGCCGATTCGAAATATCGCGGCGACCGCACGCGCAACTGGCTCAAGATAAAGTGCATCGAGCGCCAGGAGTTCGTTATCGTTGGCTGGACTACGAGCGACAAGCGGGCCGGCTTCCGCTCGCTGCTGCTTGCGGCGAAGGAAAAGGGCAGGCTCACCTACGTCGGCAAGGTCGGCACGGGCTTCAACACGCAAATGCTCCACGACCTGATGGATGTGATGAAGCCGCTCGAGGTGAAGTCCGCGCCGGTCGAAATTCCACGCGCCGACCGCAAGGGCGCCCACTACATCAAGCCCGAGCTGGTCGCCGAAATCGCCTTCACCGAGTTCACTTCCGAAGGCATATTGCGCCACCCGAGCTTCATCGCGCTGCGCGAGGACAAGCCGGCGGAGGAGGTCGTGGTCGAAAAGCCGAAGGACCTTCCGAAAGCCGCCAAGAAGGGCGCCGCCAAGACGCAGGCGAAAAAGCGCGGTCATTCGACTCCAGAAACTTTCGGGATCAAAATCAGCAATCCCGACCGCGCCATCTATCCCACCGAAAAGCTGACCAAGGGCGACCTCGCCGATTATTATGCGGCCATCGACCCATTGATCATGGCGGACGCGAGAAACCGGCCGATCACCCTCATTCGCTGCCCCCAGGGCCGAGCCAAGAAATGCTTCTTCCAGAAGCACGACACCGGATCGATGGGCGAGCACGTCAAGCACGTGCCGATCCGAGAGAAGAAGGGCGAGGTGCAGGACTATCTTTACTTCGACGATATCCGCGGCCTGTTGTCCTGCGTTCAGATGGGCACGATCGAATTCCACGGCTGGGGAAGCAGGGCCGACGACGTTGAGCACCCCGACCGGCTGGTGTTCGACCTCGACCCCGACGAAGGCCTCGAATTCGGAGACGTTCGCAAGGGGGCGGTCCGGATTCGCGAGCTGCTTGCCGACATCGGCCTGGAGACCTTCCCGATGCTCACCGGCGGCAAGGGAATCCACGTTATCGCCCCGCTGGACCAGTCGGCGGACTGGAAGGCAGTGTCGAGCTTCGCGGAACGCTTCGCACGGGCGGTTTCCGAAGCGGAGCCGGACATGTTCACCGCCAACATGCGCAAGGTCCAGCGCAAAGGCCGAATCTTCCTCGACTGGCTTCGCAACCAGCGCGGCTCGACTGCAGTCATGCCTTATTCGGCACGGGCCCGCGAAGGCGCCCCGGTCGCCGCCCCGATCGCCTGGGACGAGCTAGGCGATTACGAAGGCGGCAACGCCTTCACCATTCGCGAGCTCGATTTGCTGTTCGAGCGGGCGGAGTCGAAATTGCTCAAGGGCTGGGGAGAAGCAAAGCAGGCGCTACCGAAGGCGTGAACGCCCGCTTTGCACGCGAAGAACAAACAGCTCAATTTTGCGTCGGCCGCTTGGTCGCAAAGGAGCCTCCGGCGTCGGTCACCCGCGGCCTGCCGTTGCCGCTGAGCACAATATCGTCGCCGCTCTCGATGATCGCCGAGCCGGTCCTGATTCCACCGTGCAACCTGTGATTTTTCCCGTTGTAGTTCGTGATCTTCAGCTTCTCGATCGTGACCTTGGAGTCCGCGCCGGGGAGGATGAGGACACCACTTTCCGAACAGCCGTTGCCGTCGATCCGGAGGTTCACCTTGCCCAGATTGAGTTTCTTCGGGTCTATTCGCACGATGTTCTGAACCGGATGGCCCGAGGTTCCCGGCGAACCGAAGGGAGCGCCATCGTGCGGGTCGACGAAGGCGATTCCGATGTCGATGTCTTCGATTGACCCATTCGCACCACCCCCGGAGTGCTCGATGAGGAGCGCTCCGACCTTTCGGCCCGTGGAGCTGTCGCCATTGGCGCGCGCAGTGATGGTGTTGCCCTCGCCCGTAACGTTGCGAACGATTCCCCCATGCCCGGCGCTAATTTCGAAGCCTCTCTGGAATGTTACCCCTTTCAGATCCCTCAGCTTGTTGTTCCTGAAGACGACGTTTTCGACCAAGCCGTCTCGATAATCGGATCGGAGCGCGCCCGGCTTGATAAAGGCGATACGCGCGCATTCGTCGGCAACGTTTCCCTCGACATGCACCCTTCGAACAGCGCGCGAATGGCGGGGGTCGTCGGCCTTGGCCATCCCGATCTGCGATCCGAACGACACGATTGCCGAGTGGCGGTAGACGTAGTTGTCGACGATCCGGATGTTTTCCGACGAGCGCGTAATCGCCTTGAGCGCAATCGCGTCGTCGCCTCCCGTGACGCCATAAATCTGGTTCGACGCAATCAGGACGTCGCTCGCTTCCAGGAGGCCGATGAACTCGTTGCTTCCGCTCTTTCGGGAATTGGTCAGCCTGAAGCCATCGCCGCCACGCACATAGAATGCGGGCGTGTTCTGGGCGGACGCATATTCCATGTTGCAGCGATCGATATGGCAGCTTCGCCCGGTCACTCGATAGTGATGCGTCGTCGTGACCGCCGCCGTCAGCAGCGTGCGAAGACCGACGATCGAAACATTGTCGCCCGCGACCCTTATCAACGGCTTGGTGGCGGTCATAGCGGAGCTGATCGTCGCCCCGTGAGCGATGATCTGGAAGTCGTCGATGTCGATCGGTAGCGTTGACGAGATAAAATAGGTTCCGGGGGGAATCCGGAGCCCCGCAATGTTGTTCTTCGCGGCGTCGGCCATGGCGGCAGCGAACACCGCACTGTCATCACCGCTTCCAAGTCGTCCGTAGTCCGCAAGCGACGGGAACCCGTCCTGAACGCGGGAACCGCCCGCGCCCAACGTAGAATCGCCGGGCCTCGCCTTGACGAAAGGTGCGGGCGCCAATGCAATGATGCCGGTGGCACCAATGGCTGCCAGCGCTCCTCGCCGCGACAGATCGTCCTTCATGCGTGACACTGAGAACCCAAGTAGATTCAACCTGCGCCCGTGAACAGGGAGGCCCGTCGCGGGCGAACCTCACTTCGTGCCACTTTCACGCCCAACGTGCCCACTCACTGAGCGGCGTCGCATATGCGGCACTGGACCCTCGCGGACCGGCGGCTACAAATGCGCGATGCGCATCCTTCTCCTGCCGCTCCTCCTTGTCCTCACCGCTGCCACGACCCCGGCCGACCTCGCGCGCTGGAAGGCCGAGGCGGCGCGGGTAACCATCGTTCGCGACGACTGGGGGATCGCGCACGTGAGCGGGCCGACCGACGCCGACGCGGTGTTCGGCATGATCTACGCGCAGGCGGAGGACGACTTCCCGAGGATCGAGGCCAATTACCTCACATCGCTGGGCCGCACCGCCGAAGCCGAGGGCGAGGAAGCAATGTGGCAGGACCTGCGCGCGCGGCTGTATTACCCGCAGGAAAAACTGCAGGCGGACTATGCGAAAAGCCCCGGCTGGCTGAAGAAGCTGATGGATGCCTGGGCCGATGGGCTGAACTACTATCTCGCGACCCATCCCGACGTGAAACCGCGGGCGATCACCCATTTCGAGCCGTGGATGGCGCTGAGCTTCACCGAAGGCAGCATCGGCGGCGATATCGAACGGATCGACCTGGGCGAGCTTCAGAAGTTCTACGAGGGAAGGCAAACGGTCGCGGAAGCCGAATCCGATCCTGAGCCGCGGGGCTCCAACGGAATCGCCATAGCGCCCAAGATCACAGCGCCGGGCACGGGATCGCTTCTGCTGATTAACCCGCACACCAGCTTCTTTTTTCGCTCCGAGCTGCACATGACGAGCGATGAGGGGCTGAACGCCTATGGCGCCGCGACCTGGGGCCAGTTCTTCATTTACCAGGGCTTCAACGAGCACGCGGGGTGGATGCACACGTCGACCGGAGCCGATGCCGTCGACGAATTCGCCTACGAGGTGACGCTGCCGGAGCTCGGGCCGCGCTACCGTTACGGAAGCAAGTGGCGCGTAATGGAGCAGCGCCCGGTGACGATACGCTACAAGAAGGCCGACGGAAGCACTGGCCAGCGCAGCTTCATGACCTACTACACGCATCGCGGGCCGATCGTCCGAAGCGAGTTGACTTCAACTTGCGCCCCTCCGCCTCAGTCGGATCAACGCATTTGCTGGATCGCCTTTGCGATGATGGACCGGCCGGTCCCGGCGCTGGAGCAGTCGTTCCTGCGGACGAAGACGAGGGACCTCGCCTCTTTCCTCACTATCGCCGAGCGGAGGGCTAATAGCTCGAACAATACCGTCTTCGCCGACGACAAGGGCGCGATTGCCTATTTGCACCCGCAGTTCATCCCGGTCCGCGACAACCGCTTCGACTATACCAAGCTGGTCGATGGGTCCGACCCGGCTACCGACTGGCGCGGCGACACGCCGCTCGACAAGCTGCCGAACGCGATCGACCCGCCGACTGGCTGGGTGCAGAACACCAACAACTGGCCATGGTCTTCCGCAGGCTCGGCAGGCCCGAACGCGAAAGACTTCCCCAAATATATGGACGTGTTCGGGGAGAACCCGCGCGGAGTCCACGCAGTCTCGCTGCTGTCGGGAACGAGCGGCTGGACCTTGGCGAAGCTGC
>DATAKH010000162.1:0-3180 GCA_036261735.1 Sphingomicrobium sp. | reverse complement strand
ACATGCGAGCCTCGCGAGCGATGCCAGCATCCAGCTCGCGAAAAAGCACGGCACCTGGTTCGACATGGATATCTATAACGACGACTATATCCTCGCGACCGGCACTGCCAACGGCACCGAGCAGCAGAGCCTCGACAAGGAGCGGATGATCGGCCTCAAGCAGCGCCAGACGTTCCAGCGCGCCGTCAGGGCGGGCGTGAAGATGACGTTCGGAAGCGATGCCGGAGTCTATCCGCACGGCCACAATGGCAAGCAGTTCGCCAAGATGGTGCAATGGGGGATGACGCCGCTGCAAGCGATCCAGGCCGCTACCGTGAATGCCGGCGAAGCGCTGGGCCGTCCCGGCGATGTCGGCCAGATCGCCCCCGGTTTCTATGGAGACATTATCGCAGTGAGAGGCGACCCTCTGGCTGACGTTACGCTGCTTGAGAATGTCGGTGCGGTGATCAAGGGCGGCATGCTGGTGAAGGAGCCGCGCGTTCAGCCAGCGCGATGAGCGCGAAAAGCGGAATTGAGAAGGGAAAGACCATGCGCAAATTCGGCTTGGTGGGTGCTGCAGCGCTTGCCACTGCGGCAGCGGCGTGTAGCCAAAGCAGTTCGGACAATGTCATGGCGCCGGAGGCGAATGCCCTCGACCCGGCCGACGTCAATGCGGCGCTTGGGCCGGAAATCACGACGCCGGAGACCAATATGACTGCAAACGACGTCAACTCCGATGCCAATGACTCCTCCGGCCCCGACGACACGACCGCAAACAACAGCAGCGACGAGGAGCCCGACCAATGAAGCGTGGCTATTGCGACGATATCGAGAGAGCGACGGTAGAAAACGACGACTTCCGGCGGGTCCTCTACACCGGCGAGCATTTGCAACTCGTCCTGATGACGCTGCAACCGGGCGAAGAGATTGGCGAGGAGGTTCATCCCGACCGCGATCAGTTCTTTCGGATCGAGCAGGGCGAGGGCGCGATCGACATCGACGGGCGAGAGAACCGCGTGGAAGACGATTTCGCGGTGGTCGTTCCGGCCGGTGCACGCCACAACGTCCGCAATATCGGCTCGCAGCCGCTGCGGCTCTACACGCTTTACGGCCCGCCCGAGCATCGTGACCAGATCGTCCAGGCGACGAAGGATGAAGCGGATCGGCGCCACGCCCAGGAGGAATGGCAAGGCGAAACGACGGAATAACGCTCGTCGCGATTGCTTCGTAGCTGCGCTTCTCGCAATGGCGGCCGAATGACCAAATCGCTCCACGACGTTTCCGACCCGCGGAACGCATCGGTCCTGGTGAACGTGAACGGCGAGCTCAAGCCGCGTGCCGAGGCGGTGGTTTCGGTATTCGATTCAGGCTTCATGCTCGGCGACGGCGTGTGGGAGGGGCTTCGAGTCCACAATGGCAAGCTTGCCTTCCTCGACCGCCATCTCGAGCGATTGTTCGAAGGCGCCAAGGCGATCGCTATGGATATCGGCCTGTCGCCGGAGGAGCTAACTCGCCGCCTCTATGACACGCTCGACGCCAACGGCATGAGCGATGGAGTCCACGTTCGGCTTATGGTCACCCGAGGGGTCCGCTCGACCCCTTACCAGGATCCCCGAGTCGTGGTCGGCGGCGCCACGATCGTCATCGTCCCGGAGTACAAGGAGCCTCCGAAGGGACTCGACGAGCGCGGGCTCAAGCTGTTCACCGTCCATGTCCGCCGCGGCGACCCGGCGGTTCAGGACCAGAAGATCAATTCGCACTCGAAGCTGAACTGCATCCTGGCGTCTGTGCAGGCGACCCAGGCCGGCGCGGACGAGGCTCTGATGCTCGATCCCCATGGCTTCGTTGCGACCTGCAACTCCACCCACTTCTTCATAGTCCGCAAGGGCGAAGTGTGGACCTCGAGCGGGAAGTATTGCCTTGGCGGGATCACTCGTGCGCTGGTCCTCGAGGTGTGCCGCGAGGCCGGAATTCCGGCGGTCGAAAAAGACTTTTCGCTCACCGATGTCTACGGCGCCGACGAGGCGTTCGTCACCGGCACCTTCGCCGGGGTTGTGCCGGTGCGCGAGGTGGATGGGCGCAAGCTGACGGACGGTCGCGGCCCGATGGTCGAGCGGCTGCAGGCGCTCTATGCGGAGCGAGTGGAGCGCGACATCGCGCAACAGACGCGCCCGTGACCATACGAATCGCGATGTGGTCGGGGCCTCGCAACCTGTCCACCGCGATGATGCGAAGCTTCGGGAGCCGCGCCGACACCTATGTCACCGACGAGCCCTTCTACGGTTGCTTCCTGAATCAGACCGGGCTCGAACATCCGATGCGCGAGGACGTGGTTGCGTCGATGGACTGCGACTGGCGAAGCGTGATGGACTCGCTCTCCGGAGACCCGCCAGACAGCTCGCCGATCTGGTACCAGAAGCATATGTGGCACATGATGGTCGGCCCCATCGGCTATGAGGATTTCGCCGGTTTTCGCCACGCCTTCCTGATCCGCGAGCCCGCGCGGATGATCGCTTCCTATTTGCGAAAGCGTGAGGCGGCGCAGTTCGAGGATTTCGGATTAGAGAAACAGGCGGAATTCTTCGAGCGCGAGGCTGAGCGGCTGGGCCACGCACCGCCGGTCATCGATGCAAACGACGTGCTTGCGAACCCTCAAGGCGTGCTGTCGAAATTGTGCGAAGCGCTCGGGATCGGGTGGGACCCGGTGATGCTGAGGTGGGAGCCAGGCCGCCGCGAGACAGACGGCGTCTGGGCCGCGCACTGGTACAATGCGGTCGAGAAGAGCACCGGCTTCGGCCGGCCCGACACGCAGCCAGTCAAACTTCCGACCGAGGCGCAGCGCCTAGCCGACCGCTGCCGCCCTTATTACCAGCGGCTGGCGGATTTCAGGCTTCGCCCCTGATCTACTTCCGCTCGTATGTGCCGACGATCTCCGCCTTGGCGATGGCGTGCCGCTTCGCTTCCTGCTCCACCTGTTCGACCTTCGCACTGTCGGGCGGCGTCAGCCCATCGACATCGAGTGCGTAGAGCTTGAAGTGGTAATGGTGGACGCCGTGGCCCTTGGGTGGGCAGGGGCCGCCATAGCCGGACTTGCCGAAATCGTTGGTAGCCTGCTTGCCGACGCTCTCCCCGCGCGGGATCGAGCGCGTGTTCGGCGCAATGTCATAGGCCGCCCAGTGCCGGAAGGTGCCGTCGGGCGCG
>DATAKH010000159.1:0-6774 GCA_036261735.1 Sphingomicrobium sp. | reverse complement strand
GCATGTCGACGGGCACCCTCCAGACTTTGTTCTGGTCGTTCGCGGTCGCCATGGGCCTGTCGATGTCGACCATCTTCCTGGTCTATACCAACATGTCGATCGCCCAGACTTTCTTCGCGGTCGCCGCCGGTTTCATGGGTCTCAGCCTCTACGGCTACACGACCAAGCGCGACTTGAGCGGAATGGGGACGTTCCTGATCATGGGCGTCGTCGGTCTGTTGATCGCGATGCTGATCAACCTGTTCCTCCAGTCGACGGCAATGATGATGGCGATCAGCGCCATTGGGGTGCTGCTGTTTGCCGGGCTCACCGCCTACGACACGCAGAAGATCAAGAGCATGTATGCCTATGTGGCCGGAACCGACATGATGGGCAAAGTCGTGATCATGGGGGCGCTGAACCTCTACCTCGACTTCATCAACATGTTCATGTTCCTGCTCAGCTTTATGGGCGACCGCCGCTAAGGGCGCCCGGAACCGAACAGACGAGGGCCGGAGGAAACTCCGGCCCTTTTTTTGTCGCTGGGGCGCGCAATCGGTTCTTAACCAGAACGGCCTATTCTGGCTGCATGACAGCAGTCCCTTCAGAACGCCGCAGCGGGCCGCGCGTCGACGACCCCGAACTGCGGGGCCGCAGGTCCGAGCCGCGCGCCTATCTGCTGCTTCCTGCCTCCGCAGAAGCGATGAGCGGCCGCCTTCGAGTCACGGTGCTCGACGTTTCGCGCACCGGCGCCCGGTTGGAGGGGGAAAACCTTCCCAATGTCGGCAAGGACGTCATTCTCAGGTGCGGCAGCCTCGATACATTCGGAACGGTCGCCTGGACTTCGTCCGGGCGCTGCGGATTGCAGTTCGATGAGCCGATCGCGCCCTCCGAGCTCGTAACCCTTCGAGGACTTTACGCAGCGACGAAAGATTCGCCCTTCACGCCCGAGGAACGCGAAGCGGCGGACGACTGGCTCAACGGCCTCGCCCGCTAGGGCGCACAATCAGCCGAGGTGACGGCCGAAAAAGGCCAGCGTTCGCTCCCACGCAAGGGTCGCTGCGGTCTTGTCGTAGCGCTCGGCGGACGTGTCGTTGTGGAAAGCGTGATTGACCGCCGGGTAGCTGAAAGCCTCGACCAGCTTGTCGCGTGAGGCCAGGGCTGAGATCCACGGCCACGCCGTTTCTGCGACCCGTTTGTCCAGTCCCGCGAGGTGGAATTGCATCGGCGCCATGACCTTGGCGGCGTCCGACGGATCGGGCGCCGGGCCGTAGAAGGGCACGCCCGCCGCAAGCGCCGTGCCGGATTCGACCGCGAGCCGGTTCACGAACCCGCCGCCCCAGCAGAAGCCGACCGCGCCGACTTTCCGTCCCAGGCTCGATCCGGCGAGTTGTTGGACGATCGCAGCGCCGGAGGCGACCGCCTCGCCGAGATCGAGCTTGCCGATCGCATCGCGTGCCGCATCCTCGTCCGCGGGCGTCCCTCCCGATTGCGACAGCATGTCCGGGGCAACCGCGCGATAGCCGGCGAGCGCAGCCCGCCGGGCGACGTCGCGGATATGGTCGTTCAGGCCGCGGTTTTCGTGGATCACCAGCACCGTCGCCTTCAGCGAGCGGGTTTTCGGCTCGGCGACATAGGCCTTGTAGCCGCCGGCCAGGGTGTCGGTGCGCGTGGTCAGCCGGGGATCGTCGGCGGGAACGATCGCGGCGGCGGCGGGCGAGGCGGCGATCGACGCGATCAGCGCTTCGGCCGCGGCGACGCTTCCGGCAATCGCGACCATCCGGCCCATGAAGACGCGGCGGTCCATGCCCTCGTGAGTGAAGCGGTCGTAGAGGTCGATCGCCTGCTGCCGCTCGCTGTCCGGCATCGGATCAGGCCGGCTGCGGCTGGGCAGGCTGGCTTTCGGCCATCAGCTCGTCGTCGATGGAGGTCGCCCGCGTGTACGCGTCGCGTGCCTGCAGGCGGTCGCGATAGCGGGTGAAGCTGTCGAGCTCGGGAAGCATGCCGAACTGCATCGGGAACATGATCTGCGATCCGACATAGACGTCGGCGGCGGTGAATCGCTCGCCGCAGACGTAGTCGCGACGGGAGAACATCTCATCGAGAACCGCGACGACCCTGTCGAAATTGCCGTAGCCGAACATGCGCTCGCGCTCGGGGGTCGGCGCCCAGCCCGCCGCCTTGTTCGAAACCGCCGCCTCGACAGGACCGGCCGCATAGAACATCCAGCGGTAGTAGTCGGCCTTCTCGTCGGTGCGCGGGCCGAGACCGGCGTCGGGGAAAACGTCCGCCAGATAGGCGCAAATGGCGGCGCATTCGGTGACGACATGGCCGTCATGCTTGATCGCGGGCACCTTGCCCATCGGATTGACGGCCAGATAGCGCTCGCTCTTGATCTGGTCGTAGGGGATGACCTCGGCCTTGTAAGGCTCGCCGAGCTCCTCGAGCATCCATCGGATAATCCGTCCCCGCGATTGCGGGTTCGTGTAGAAAGTCAGCTCGGCCATAGACGCTCTCCTGCGGCGATTTGTCCCGCCGCCCGCGAGCGCGTCAGCCCTCGTCGAGCGACTCTTGGAGCATCTCCAGCATACAGCGGACCGCCTTGATTCGCACGGGTCCGCGGCCGGCCTTGCCGAAATGTTCGACCCGGTGGCGGGTCGGTCCGCCGCGCCGCGCAACCGCGAAGTGGACCAGGCCTTCCTCGCATCCGTCGCCAGCGGGCCCGGCAAAGCCGGTAACGCCGAGCGCCACGTCGGCGCTCGACCGCTCGATCGCGCCTTCGGCCATCGCCCTTGCGACCGGTTCCGACACTGCGTCGTTCTTGTCGAGGAGGTCGCGGTCGATCCCCAGCAGCTCGGCCTTCGCCTCCTTCGAATAAGTGACGAACCCGCGGTCGAAGCCGTGGCCGGCGCCCTCTATGTCGGTCAGGAGCGTCGCAAGCATCCCGCCGGTGCAGCTCTCAGCGGTGGCGACCTTCCAGTCCTTGTCGCAGACGAGATGCATCAGCCGCTCGGCTCGCTCGTCCAGGTCATCCGGAAGAGCAGGCTCGAGCGTCTCGCTCACCCGCGGTCGCCTTTCGGCGGCTGCGGCGCCGGGGCGGGTGCGGCCGATTCGCCGCGCTCGGCCGCGGTCCTGTCCCTCGCGGCCCGGAATTCGCTCTCGGCCCCCCAGTTGGGCCATGCGCGCGAATTGGCGAGATTGCGCCCCAGCTTGTGGAGAAGGTTGGCGTCCTCCGCCATTCCGCTGAAGTCCCAGTCGGCCGACCATTCGTCGCTCGGCTGGTGGTAATGCTTCTCGACATATTCCCGGACGAGGGCTTCGCCGCGCTCGATCCCGCCGTTCACCAGGTCGTTGCCCTCCCCGAAGCTGATCGCAGGAACGCCGATCTTGGCGAAGGAGAAATGGTCGGAGCGGAAGAAGTATCCGGCCTCGGGATGGGGGTCGGGGCTGTAGTAGCGGCCCTGCTCCTTGCCCTCCGCGATGAGCATGTCGAGCAGCCCGAGTTTCGCATTGCCGGAGATGGTGAAGTTCTTCGACGGCCCGTAGATCGCGCCGCCGTCGGTGTTGATCACCCCGGCCGTCTTGCCCGGCGCGAAGAGCGGGTTCTGGGCGTAATATTCGGACCCGAGCAGCCCCTTCTCCTCGGCCCCGACGGCGAGGAAGACGATGGAGCGGTCGGTCCGCGGCTCCTTCGCGAAAACCCGCGCCTGCTCGATCAGCTGGGCAATTCCCGTCCCGTTGTCGAATGCGCCATTGTAGATCGCGTCGCCGGTCTCGTCGGGCTTGCCAATTCCGAGATGGTCCCAGTGGGCGGTGTAGATCACCGTTTCGTCGGGATATTTTGCTCCCGGCAGGTAACCGACGACGTTGTGCGAGGTGATGACCTCCGCCTTCGCGGTCCCGTCCAGCGACAGCGTCGCGTTGAGCGCGACGGGCTTGAAATCCTTCTTCCGGGCCGCCGCCTTCATCGCGTCGAAATCGAGCCCGGAGGCGGCGAAGATTCGCTGCGCCAGGTCCTTCTGGATCCACCCTTCCACGCCCGGATGAGCCGCCGCAGGATTGTCGCGGACGATGTCGAACATCTCGTTGGTGTTGGAATTCTTCACCGTCGCCCAGCCGTAGCTGGCCGGCGCAGTTTCGTGGATAACGAGAACGCCCGCCGCGCCCTGGCGGGCGCCTTCTTCATATTTGTACGTCCAGCGGCCGTAATAGGTCATCGCCTTGCCGCCGAAATCGCCTTCGCCGCCCTCGAAGTCGGGATCGTTGACAAGCACGACCAGGATCTTGCCGCGCATGTCCTGGCCCTTGAAGTCGTCCCAGCCGCGCTCGGGCGCTTTGACTCCGTAGCCGGCGAACACCAGCGGGGCGGAGTCGAGATCGAGGCGGCTGGTCCCGTTCATCGGCGAGCGAACGACGATCTCCTCGCCCTGCGTCAGCGCGACGGGCTTGCCATCGAGCGCGACGGAGAGAGCCGGAGCGGCGACCCATGCGGACTTGAGAAGCGGCACCTTCTGGGTCCACTGCCGAACCCCGTTGACCATGTCGCCGGCGGGCTGGATTCCGGCTTCCTGGAAGTGCCGGGTGATGAAGTCGACGGTCTTTGCTTCCGCTCGGGTCGCCGGCCCGCGTCCTTCGAACGCGTCCGTCGAGATCGCCCTGTCGATTTCCGACAGGCGCGCGGGGTCGAACGGCCCCATGTCCTGCGCGGATGCCGGCACCGCGGCAAGGATGATCGCAGTCGCTGCGAGCAGTCGGAAGCTGGTCGGTTTCATTTTCTCTCCCCAGAACGCGCCAAGCCAGCGGCAGGGCGCATGGCCCCGCCGGCTGATCGCTGCAGACGTTAATGGGCGGCGCTCCGCGCGGCCAGCCCGGTCGGGGCCGAAAAAAGGCCGGGTTCGCTCCCGGCCCTTCGTGTTCCTCCGGGCAGACTATTCCGCCGGCGGTGCGTCGCCGCTTGCCTTCTTCTTCGCCTGCGCCTTGCGCTTCTTCGGCTTCGCCTTGGGCGCGGCAGGGGCGATCTCGAAGGCGGGCGCATTGTCCTTGATATGGACCTTGACCTCGCCGCCGTTCACCAGCTTGCCGAACAAGAGCTCTTCGGCGAGCGGCTGCTTGATCTTCTCCTGGACGAGCCGGCCCATCGGACGGGCGCCGTAGAGCTTGTCGTAGCCCTTATCGACGATCCACTTGCGCGCTTCGTCGTCCAGTTGGATGTGCACGTTGCGGTCGGCCAGCTGAAGCTCGAGCTGCAGGATGAACTTGTCGACGACCCGGGCGACGACCGCAGGCGGCAGGTAGGCGAACGGAACGATCGCATCGAGCCGGTTGCGGAACTCGGGCGTGAACATCTTCTTGACCGCATCCTCCTGCGCGTCCTCGCGGGTCGCCTGGCCGAAGCCGATAGACTCGCGCGCCATGTCGGCTGCGCCGGCATTGGTGGTCATAATGAGGATGGTGTTCCTGAAATCGACCGTCTTGCCGTGGTGGTCGGTCAGCTTGCCGTGGTCCATCACCTGCAACAGGATGTTGAACAGGTCCGGGTGCGCCTTCTCGATCTCGTCGAGCAGGAGAACGCTGTGGGGATGCTGGTCGACCGCGTCGGTCAGGAGTCCGCCCTGGTCGTAACCGACATAGCCCGGAGGCGCGCCGATCAGGCGGCTGACCGCATGGCGCTCCATATATTCGGACATGTCGAACCGCTGCAGCGGAATTCCCATGATCGAGGCCAGCTGTCGCGCGACCTCGGTCTTACCGACCCCGGTCGGGCCGCTGAACAGGTAATTGCCGATCGGCTTGTCGGGATCGCGTAGCCCGGCGCGGCTGAGCTTCATCGCCGACGCCAGCTTCTCGATGGCGATGTCCTGGCCGAACACGACCCGCTTGAGGTCCGCATCGAGATTTTCGAGAACGCGCTTGTCGTCGCTCGACACCGATTTCGGAGGGATTCGCGCCATGGTCGCGACCACCGCCTCGATCTCCTTTGGCGTGATCACCTTCTTGCGGCGGCTCGGCGGCACCAGCATTTGCATCGCCCCGACCTCGTCGATCACGTCGATCGCCTTGTCCGGAAGCTTGCGGTCGTGGATGTAACGCGCCGACAACTCGACCGCGCTCTTCACCGCGTCAGGAGTGTAGCGGACGCTGTGGTGCTGCTCGAACGAGGAGCGAAGCCCGGCGAGGATCTTGATCGTGTCCTCGATGGTCGGCTCGTTGACGTCGATCTTCTGGAACCGGCGGAGAAGCGCCCGGTCCTTCTCGAAATGGTTACGGAACTCCTTGTAGGTCGTCGACCCGATGCAGCGGATTGAGCCCGACGAGAGCGCCGGCTTCAACAGGTTCGACGCGTCCATCGCCCCGCCTGAAGTGGCGCCGGCGCCGATCACCGTGTGGATCTCGTCGATGAACAGGATCGCCTCGGGCAGTTTCTCGAGCTCGTTGACGACCGATTTCAGACGCTCTTCGAAGTCGCCGCGGTAGCGGGTGCCGGCGAGGAGCGCGCCCATGTCGAGCGCATAGATCACCGCGCCCTTGAGCACGTCGGGAACGTCGCCCTCGACGATTTTGCGCGCAAGCCCTTCCGCGATCGCGGTTTTGCCGACTCCAGGGTCACCCACGTAGAGCGGATTGTTCTTCGAGCGGCGACACAGGATCTGCACCGTCCGGTCGACTTCGGGCATGCGGCCGATCAGCGGGTCGACCTTGCCGGCTTTCGCCTTCTCGTTGAGGTCGACGGTGAACTGCTTGAGGGCACTTTCCTTCTTGCCCTCTTTCTCGCCCTTGTCCTCGGCGGCGTCGGCG
>DATAKH010000157.1:0-3491 GCA_036261735.1 Sphingomicrobium sp. | reverse complement strand
GATCACATCGCCGACCATCGCGCCAATCATGTCGCGGACCAGCGCCCGCTGCATCTTGTCGGCTGGCAGCTCGCCCGAGCGTTTGACGATGTCGCGCCAGTGGCACTCAACCAGCGGCACCTCGAGGAGCGCGTCGAAATCGAGAAGTCCGGCGCGGAGGCCGTCGTCGATGTCGTGATTGTCGTACGCAAGATCGTCCGCAATCGCCGCCACCTGAGCCTCTAGCGACGGCCAGCTATCCAGTGCCAGGTCGAACTCGGCATCCGCCGCCGCCAGCGCCCATCCCGGCTCCCTCACCGGCCCGTTGTGTTTTGCCAGACCCTCGAGAGCTTCCCAGCTGAGGTTGAGCCCGTCGAAGCCGGCGTAGGGCGTCTCCAGCTTGGTCACGATGCGGACGGTGTGGCCGTTGTGGTCGAACCCGCCCGAATCCGCCATCGCCTCCTCGAGCGCATCCTCCCCGGCGTGACCGAACGGCGGGTGGCCGAGATCGTGGGCGAGGCACAGCATCTCGGTCAGGTCCTCGTTGAGGCCGAGGGCTCGGGCGATGGTCCGGCCGATCTGCGCGACTTCGAGGCTGTGGGTCAGGCGAACCCGGTAATGGTCGCCGTCGGGGGCGACGAATACCTGCGTCTTGTGGCGGAGGCGGCGGAAGGCGACCGAGTGGATGATCCGGTCGCGGTCTCGCTGGAAAATGTCGCGGGGGCCGCGCGGGCCGCTGTCGCTTTCCCGGTGGAGGCGGCCCCGGGACGAACCCGGCCGGGCGGCAAGCGTGGCAAGCACCGTCATTGCGGCGGCTCTATTAGTTCGGGAGCTCCCTGACCACCTGTCCCGGATGGCTCGTCCAGGTGAAGGATCGGATGCTTTCGCTGGACAGCGCGTCGGAAAACAGCCGCGCGTCGCGCTGGCTGTGGAAAGGGCCGATCAACAGCCGAGCGCGACTGTCGGTCTGAGCGACGAAGCCGTTGAGCCCGGTGAACAGCGACGGGTTGCGCGAGCGGATCTTGCGGAATTCGCCCGGCAAGGCGTGCGCGTTGTCGCCGCTTGCCAATTGAAGCCAGATCCGGCTTCCGCCGTCGCCGGCGACCTTCTTCGTCTGGATAAGGTTGTTGTTGGGCGAAGCGGCGGCCTTGACGGCGCGACGGTCAGGGATGGAGGCAGTCCTCAGCGGCGGCCGCTGGCGAGCGGCAGGGGCCGGCAAGGTGTAGCTGGTCGGAATGGCCGCAACCTGCTCCGGCTGCGAGCGAAGCAATTGCTCGACCGACGCGAGCCTGTCCTCGCCCGGTGAGATCGAAGCGACGGCAAGGCCGTTTTCCGGGAAGATCCCGAGGTGGACGGCAGCCGCTTTCTGGACGCTCGAAAGCGCCGGAAGCTGGCGGAAGAACGGGCCCATTCGCGCCGATGCGCCGGGCATGGTCAAATCGAGTGCCGACTTCGCTCCTGCCACGTCGCCGTCGAGCGCAAGGACAAGCGCCCGTACGCGCTGGGCACCCAAATCGCGCCGCTGCAGGAGGGGCTGCAGGGTCGAGGTTGCGAGCGCCTTGTCGCCGCTGATCGCGAGGCTGAGCGCAAGGCGGCGGCGCGCTTCGTCGCGGTCGGCGCCGTTGAGGGCGGCGCGATAGTCGGTCTGCGCGGCCACCTGGTTGCCAAGCAGGTCGTAGGCAAGGCCGCGATCGCAGCCGATCGTCGCGGGAGTTGCCCCGAGCTGCTGCGCCCTCGCGAAATATCTGAGCGCGCCATTGGGATCGCCGGTCGCGACGAGCGCCGCGCCCATGCCGACCTGGGGAAGCGGGCTGTTTGGGTTGATTTCCTCGGCGCGGCCGAAGAAGCCGGCGGCAGCCTGCGCGTCTCCCAGCTGGAGCGCCGCCTTGCCGGCTGCGACGAGCGCGTTGAAGTCGCGGGGGCTCTCGGCCAGTGTGCGGACGTTGCGGGCAAGCGCGTCGCCCGCACTTTCCGCATAAATCGGGACGGCCTGCCCGAAGGCCGCCGACGACATCGTACCGATCGCCAGGACGACGCCCGAAAGGAGAAGCGCCGCGACGCGCACGCGTTTCATAGCAATTCCCACCGCCATTCGATCCCCGTGCGGCAGAGAATCTTGCCGGAACCTTTCTGCCTAGCCCCTTAACGACGAGCCGTGCAGCTGCGGCGGTGAGCGGGGCAGAACTGCCCCATTTGGAGCGGCTTACTGGTTGTTTTGCCGGTTCAGGAAGCGCGGAATGTCCATCGGTTCGCTGCCGAAATCGGACGCCGGCGGGTCATCGCCCAGCTGTGCCTTGCCGCGAGCCATGTTCTGCATGCGCTCGAACAGGGTCCCTCCGGTGCCGGCCGCAGCCTTCGGCTCTTCCTTCGGTTGCTCCGCTGCAGCTTCCGCCGGTCCGGCCTCCTCGTCGTCCGACGGCGGAGCAATTGGCGGCGCTCCGACCGGCGTGGTGAGGATGTCGTCGCTTTCGAGCACCAGTTCTTCGCCATCGTCCTCGCTGAATTCCTCCGAAAGCTCGAGCGTGTCGCCGTCGTCCTCGTCGTCCGTCGGGCTGTCCGGGTCCGCTTCGGCTTCCGGAGCGGCCGCGGAAGCGGCGACCGGAGTCGCTGGTCGCGACGGGAAGGCAAAAACCTTGGCCGGTTGCGCCTGCACGGCTCCCTCGGCTTCGATCCCCGTGGCGACGACCGAGACCCGGATCTTGCCGTCGAGGCCGTCGTTGAACGCCGATCCCCAGATGATGTTGGCGTCGGGGTCGACCAGTTCCTTGATGTGGCTGGCGGCTTCGTCGACTTCCATCAGCCGCATGTCCTCGCCGCCGGTGATCGAGATGATCACGCCCTTGGCGCCCTTCATGCTCACCCCGTCGAGAAGCGGGTTGGAGATCGCCTTTTCGGCAGCCTCGATGGCGCGATTGTCGCCCGAAGCCTCGCCGGTGCCCATCATCGCCTTGCCCATCTCGCCCATCACCGAGCGGACGTCGGCGAAGTCGAGGTTGATCAGGCCCGGCATGACCATCAGGTCGGTGATCCCGCGCACGCCCTGCTGAAGCACCTCGTCGGCCATTTCGAACGCTTCCTTGAAGGTCGTGTCGGAATTGGCGAGGCGGAACAGGTTCTGGTTGGGGATGACGATCAACGTGTCGACGTGCTGCTGGAGCTCCTCGATCCCCGCGTCGGCCGAGCGGGTGCGGCGCGAGCCTTCGAACGCAAACGGCTTGGTGACCACTCCGACGGTAAGAATGCCCTTGTCACGCGCGGCCTTGGCAATGACCGGAGCCGCCCCGGTGCCGGTGCCGCCGCCCATTCCGGCGGCAAGGAAGCACATGTGCGCGCCTTCGAGCGCCTGCTGGATTTCGTCGAGGGATTCCTCTGCCGCCGCACGGCCGATCTCGGGCCGCGAACCCGCGCCCAGCCCCTGGGTAATCTTGAGCCCGAGCTGGATGCGGCGGTCGGCCGACGAGGTGTTGAGCGCCTGCGCGTCGGTGTTGGCGACGACGAAGTCGACCCCCTGG
>DATAKH010000140.1:0-9127 GCA_036261735.1 Sphingomicrobium sp. | reverse complement strand
TCCACCTCCCACGAAACTAATCCAGAGACTTTACAATCTCTTCCACCATTTTCTTCGCATCTGACAGAAGCATCATCGTGTTGTCGCGATAGAAGAGCTCGTTGTCGACTCCGGCATAGCCGACCCCGCCCATCGACCTTTTCACGAACAGCACCGTGCGCGCCTTCTCCACGTCCAGCACCGGCATGCCGTAGATCGGCGAGCTCTTGTCGGTCTTCGCGGCGGGGTTGGTGACGTCGTTGGCGCCGATGACGAAAGCGACGTCGGCGCGGGCGAATTCGGAATTGATGTCCTCGAGCTCGAACACCTCGTCGTATGGAACATTGGCTTCGGCGAGCAGCACGTTCATGTGGCCCGGCATCCGCCCCGCGACGGGGTGGATCGCATATTTGACGCGGACCCCGGCCTCCTTGAGCTTGTCAGCCATCTCGCGAAGCGCGTGCTGCGCCTGGCTGACCGCCATCCCGTAGCCGGGGACGATGATCACCTGGTCGGCCTGGCTCATCAGGAAGGCCGCGTCCTCGGCCGAGCCGCGCTTCCAGGGGCGGTCTATTGCCTGCGTGTCAGCCCCTGCACCGGAGTCGGTGCCGAAGCCGCCGGCGATGACCGAGATGAAGCTGCGGTTCATTGCCCGGCACATGATGTAGCTGAGGATCGCGCCTGAACTTCCGACCAGAGCGCCGGTGATGATCATCGCGCTGTTGTGGAGCGTGAAGCCCATCGCCGCCGCGGCCCAGCCCGAATAGCTGTTCAGCATGGAGATCACGACCGGCATGTCCGCGCCGCCGATGGGGATGATCAGCAGGAAGCCGATCGCGAAGCTCAGGCCCATAATCGTGAAGAAGACCCAGGGGTCCTGATCCCTCATGAAATAAGCGATGAGACCGAGGATCGCGACGAGTGTGCCGAGATTGATGACGTGCCGCGCCGGCAGGAGGATCGGCTTGCCCGACATGTTGCCGTTGAGCTTGAGGAAGGCAATCACCGAGCCCGAGAAAGTGATCGCGCCGATGGCGACTCCCAGCCCCATCTCGATCCGGCTGACGGGCAGGATGCTGACGAACGATGGAGCGGCGATCGGCGTGATTCGGACGGCAATCCCGAAGGCTTCCGGGTTAAGGTAAGCAGCTGCGCCAACGAGGACCGCGGCCATACCCACCAGGCTGTGAAATGCGGCGACCAGTTGCGGCATCGCCGTCATCTGGATCTTGCGCGCGGTAATCAGGCCGATCCCGCCGCCGATAAGCATCGCGCCGACGATCTCCGGAAGCGAAGCGATCTCGTGAATGGCAAGGGTCGTGGCGACGGCAATCGCCATTCCGAGCATTCCGGCGCGATTTCCCCGGCGGCTGCTCTCGGGGCTCGACAGCCCCCGAAGCGCGAGGATGAAGCAGATTCCGGCAATCAGGTAAGCGAGGAGCACCCAGGCGGGTTGCGCATGCACCGCCTCAGGCATCCTTGCGCTCCTTCTTCTTGTACATCGCGAGCATTCGCGCCGTGACCGCGAAGCCGCCGAAGATGTTGACGCTCGCAAGCGCGACCGCGACCAGCCCGAGCCATTTGGCGGAGGCGCTTCCCGCCGCTGCGGCCGCAATCAGCGCGCCGACGACGATCACCGAGGAAATGGCGTTGGTGACGCTCATCAGCGGCGTGTGAAGCGCAGGGGTCACCGACCACACCACGTAATAGCCGACGAAACAGGCCAGCACGAAAATCGACAGGATCGAGATGAAGTCCATCAGCGCCCTTCCATCCGGCTTAAAGTCACTAAAGTCACGCGATCAGCGACCATTTCCGTGACGTTAAGCGAAGCGGCAACCCACCGCGCACCGCGCGGCAGCAGAACCGACATTTGACGAAACGACCCACCGTCACCAATCATCACGACCACTCTGGCACAAATGAACGACTGTAGGACAGAGGCAATAAGCGGACGAATTTCCGCCGTTCACCGGAATAGAGTTTCCGATTTCCTAACCTTTGCGCGCACATACGCGTGGTCGTGCGCAAATCCGACCAAAAGCGGCCTGAGCCGAAGCCATGGCGAACCCTGCTGTGGATCGCCATCGCGGGCCTGATTTTCGGCGGCCTCGGGCTCGGCGAAATCGGAGAGGACGTCCTTCGGACGACCCGCAACAGCCTGCACTGGCACAAAGCGAGCGGCGACATCGTCATCGTCAAGATCGACAACGAATCGCTTCGAAAGGCCGGGAGGTGGCCCTGGCCGAGGCGAGTCCATGCAGATCTCGTGGACAAGCTCACCCAGGCCGGCTCGCACCGCATCTTCTTCGACCTTCAGTTCTTCTCAGCAACAGCGGCCGACGAAGACGCAGCGTTTGGAGATGCTATCCGCCGCTCGGGCCGCATAGTCCTGGGCGTTGGCAGCTCGCTGGGCCCTCAAGCGCAGCCGGACCAGCCTCCGCTGGAGTCGCTTGCCAAAGAGGCAAAGCTCGGCGCGATATCGGTCAATCACAATTACCAGAACGCTGTCTGGCGGCTCCCCTACAGCGTGGAATCCGACGATGGCCCGCTTCCCAGTTTCGCGTCGCTTCTGGCGGGCCGCTCGGGACAGGTCGGAAGCACCTTCATGGTCGATTATTCAATCGATCCGGAGACAATTCCGACGGTGTCGGCGGCTGCGATACTCGACGGTCGTTTCGATCCTCGCCTGCTTCGCGACAAAGACGTCCTGATCGGAAGCACGAGCAACCTGCTCGGCGACACCTACTTCATCCCCGGCTTCCGCCAGGCAGGGGGCGTCTATGTCCACGCGATCGGCGCCGAGACTTTGAAATCCGGAGTTCCGATCACGCTCGGGTGGATTCCCCTCTATCTCGCGGGCCTGGGACTCGCCTGCTTCGTCCTGCTGCGGCGTAATGATCGCCACCTGCTGCTTCCTGTAGGCGTTGCACTGGTTGCCATCCTGATCGGACCCATCGCTCTCGAGAGCCGGCTGATCTACGTCGATGTCACGCCCGCATTGTTCGTCGTGCTCGTAACCGGCGGAATTCTAATCCGTACGCGTTTCCGAAAGCGGGGACTGGTCGATTCGACCTCCGGGCTTCCGAACTTGACCGCACTGAAATCGAACCGGGCCGCTCGAAACAAGGCGCTCATCGTCGCCAGGGTGCTCAATTACGCCGAAATCGCGGCCACGCTCCCCACTTCTTCCGAGCGCCAACTAGTGGAGCAAATCATCACTCGCCTGACCGTTGGAGCCCGCGATCGCACAATCTACCAGGGCGACGACGGGATTTTTGCCTGGTTCGACGAACCCGGGCAGCCCTTCGGCCACCATCTCGAAGCGCTCCATGCGCTGTTCAGGACGCCGGTCCGGGTCGGCGGCATGTCGATCGACCTGGCCACCAGCTTTGGAGTCGAAATCGGTAGCGGCCGCTCGCTCGCCAATCGCCTGGGAAGCGCGCTGGTCGCAGCGGAGCAGGCCGGACACGACGGGCTGAAGTGGAAGTACCACGACCCCGAATCGCTGGAGGACGCATCCTGGAAGCTGTCGATCCTGAGCCAGCTGGACGAAGCGGTCGATCGCGACGAGGTTTGGGTCGCCTATCAGCCGAAGGTCGACCTCAAGACCCGGCGGATCATCGGTGCGGAAGCGCTGGCGCGCTGGACCCATCCGGAAAAAGGGCCGATCGCCGCGACCGAGTTCGTCGCTGCCGCCGAGCAACATGGCCGAATCGGGAAACTCACCGCGTTCATGCTCGACAGGGCCATCGCGGCAGCCGCCTCTCTTAACAGTGGCGGCCGGGACTTCGATATGTCGGTCAACTTGTCCGGCCGGCTTCTCAGCGACAAGGCGCTTGTCGGCCGGATCGCGATCCTCCTTGAACGCCACGGTCTCGACCCTCGCCACTTGACGCTCGAGCTGACGGAAACCGCGGCCCTCGCCGGCAGCGGCGAAGCGCTGGACATGCTCACCCAGCTTCGCGACCTTGGAGTGAACATCTCCATCGACGACTATGGAACCGGCCTGTCGACACTCGACTACCTGAAGCGGATCCCTGCCGGCGAGATCAAGATCGACCAGAGTTTCGTGCGGGACATGGTCGAAAACCGCAGCGAACGCCTGATGGTCAGTTCGACGATCGCACTGGCCCATTCGCTCGGCCGACGGGTCGTCGCCGAAGGCGTCGAGACCCGTGAAGGCCTGGAGCTCCTCGCCGAGATGGAATGCGACGTCGCCCAGGGCTTCATCACCGGCCGCCCGATGAGCCTGGAAAGCCTTCGCCGCCGCCTCTCCTCGGAACGCCGCCAGAAGGTCGCGTAGCCACCAATTCTTTCACGACTGTGCCGATTTGACGCGGTGTCCCTCCACGCCGGCCACAGTCGTTTTGGTAAACAGTTTGCTAACCTTCTTCGGTAAGGTTAATATCCTCCCAGCTGCCGAATCGCAGTGTTCGACAACGGGGGAAACCCATGAAGAAGAATCTACCGGCTCGTTGGAGCTTCTGGAGTTGGATCCTCGGTAGCGGCGGAAGCACCGCCGGCGCCTCCGGCTAACGCCAGATCGATTTCACCATTGTGAGCGTAAGCGCCTGCTTTTGCAGGCGCTTTTCGTGCGCGTCGAACGCGTTACCTCGCCTGTAGTTGAAGGCATTGCATGCTCACACAAGCAAGCGGAATCGTTGAAATCCGCGCACCGGCGCCCGGCCTCCACGAGATCACTGGCGAGGTCGCGCGCTGGCTCGACTCGCAGCGAATCGGGGACGGGCTATTAACCCTGTTCTGCGCCCACACGTCGGCATCGCTCCTGATCCAGGAGAATGCGGCCCACGCTGCGCGGCACGACCTTGAGCGGTTTTTCGATCGAATCGCGCCCGAAGATCCGTCGCTCTACACGCACAATGACGAGGGGCCGGACGACATGCCGGCGCACATTCGAAGCGCGCTGACCCAGACTCAGCTGTCGATCCCGGTGCAGGGCGGGACGATGGCGCTCGGCACCTGGCAGGGCATTTTCCTGTTCGAGCATCGCCGTGACCCGCCCGCGAGGCGAATCGCGCTTCACCTGATCGGGGAGCAACTCGCCTAAGCGGATGTGCGGTCGAAACGGCCGGGGCCCAGCTCCTCCGCTGAAACATCCGCGAGCGGCCAGGGAGTGCCCGCAATCAGCGAAGCCGCCACTGCAGCCATCGTCGGCGAGGTCTGGAGCCCGAAGCCCCCCTGCCCGGCCAGCCAGAAGAAGCCGTCGGCATCCGCCGCGAAACCGGCCACCGGCTTTCGGTCCGGAGAGAAGGTGCGAAGTCCGGCCCATTTGTGGACGATCCGCCGCACGTGGAGCGTCGTCCGCTCCTCGACCCGGTGGGCCGCGAGGGCGACCTCGAGATCGCCGGGCTGGCAGTCGCACGGCTCGCTCGGGACCTCGTCCATCGGGGAGGCGAACAGGCGGCCCGACTCGGGCGCGAAATAGAGCTCGTCACCGACCGTCTTGGCGAATGGCCACGAGCTCAGGTCCGTCCCATCGGGACCGTCGAAGGTAATGATCGTTCGACGCTTCGGCTCGATCCGCATCGGCGCGACGCCCGCCATTTGCGCGACCTTGTCGGCCCAGGAGCCGGCGGCATTGACCAAAACGGGCGCCGAGAAGCGGCCGCCGCGCTCGCTTTGCACCTGCCAGCCATTGTCGGAACGGGAGATCGCGGCGGCCCGTGCGGACATCGCGAGCGTCCCGCCATTGCGTCGGAGAACGCGCGAATATCCCTGGAGGAGCGCGTGCGGGTCGAGCCTGAGGCCGTTGCGATCGACGATCCCGGCGACTGCGCCGCCCCGGCCGACCTTGAGAACCGGGCACAGCGCCAGCATTTGCTCTTCGCCGATGCGGTCGAGGCTCGCGAAGGGCGCGATCGCGGAGTCGAGATCGTCGAGCGCCGCCATCTCGTCCTCCCGCGCGTGGACGAGCACCGGCATGGTCCGGCCGAGCGGCACGTCCGTAAAGCCGTCCGGAGGCTGGTCGAAAAAGGAGCGGCTGGCGAGGGTCAGGGACCGGACCAGGGGATTGCCGAGCGCATAATGGAGCATCGTCGCGCTTCGCCCGGACGAATGATAGCCGATCGACTCCTCGGCTTCGAGAACCGTCACCCTGGCATGCTCGCTTAGCGCCGCTGCCGCAGACAGGCCGGCGACTCCGCCGCCGATTACAAGAATGTCCGCCGTATCGGCCGTGATCAGGCCTCCGCCAGCCTTTCGCTGACCACCTTGCCGTCGCGGGTCAGGCGAATGGCGGCCACGATTTCGTCGTCGTCGGGAAGCTCAGGTGCGTTCTTATCCTTGTCCCAAAACGCACTGAGGAAATTATACAAATTGCGAGCGAAAAGCGCGGACGCGTCGGCCGGCAGGCTGCGGGCCAGGTTGGATGCACCGATGATCGTCACGCCGTGCTTCTCGACCGTCTTGCCCGCCACCGTCCCGTCGACATTGCCTCCTGCCTCGGTCGCGAGATCGACGATGACCCCGCCGGGCCGCATGGTTGCGATCTGCGCGTCGCTGATCAGCCGAGGCGCCGGCTTGCCGGGGATCAGCGCGGTGGTGATGACGATGTCCTGCTTGGCGATATGGCTTGAGACCAGCTCCGCCTGTGCCTTACGATACTCGTCGGACATCTCGGTCGCGTAGCCTCCGGCGCCTTCGCCTTCGATTCCCGAGACCTTCTCGACGAAAATGGGCTTGGCCCCGAGCGACTGGATCTGTTCTTTGGTCGCCGAGCGCACGTCGGTTGCGCTGACCTGGGCGCCGAGGCGCTTGGCCGTGGCGATCGCCTGCAGGCCGGCGACTCCGACGCCCATCACGAACACCTTGGCCGGGCTGACCGTGCCCGCGGCCGTCATCATCATCGGGAAAGCACGACCATAGGCGGAGGCGGCGTCGACGACTGCCTTGTAGCCGGCGAGGTTCGACTGCGACGAGAGGACGTCCATCGACTGGGCGCGGGTGATCCGCGGCATCCATTCCATCGCCAGCGCCTGCAAACCGGCCTTTGCATAGGCCTTGACGGCATCGCCACGGCGAAGCGGATCGAGGGCGCCGACAAGGAGCGCGCCCTTGGGTGCGCCGCCGAGAGCGTCGGGATCCGGACCGTTGATGCACAGGATGATGCCGGCGCCGGCAAGCACGTCCTTTCGGCTGCCGATTGCGGCGCCCGCCTCCTTAAACGCGGAGTCGGGCACTCCCGCGTCCGCTCCGGCCCCCTTCTCGACCGCAACCTCGGCCCCCAGCGCGGCGAATTTCTTCACCGTCTCCGGAATTGCGGCGCAGCGAGTTTCGCCGGGAGCGGTTTCCTTGAGGACCGCGATCTTCACTAGCTGATGAGCATGAGCACGATGAAGGCGACGATCAGCGAGACGATCGCGCCCCACTTCAGAAGCGCGGTGAAGCGCGAATAATCGTTCACGTGGCGCGCGACCTCCTGGGTCGGCGGGTTGGTCAGGATCGGCTCTTCGTCGTGCGCCATATGGCTCCCCATTGTTTCGTGGCGGAGTGCATAACAACCCGCTCCCTCCGGCCCAAGAGGCAAAGCGCGCCTTTAAGCCCCCCTTTACCGCTTGTGCTTACACCGGCGAGAGCGAGGTACACCATGCCAAACGAACCGATCCGATCGCTGCTCCTGGTCGATGCCGACCCCGCCGAACGGCGGCGAATCTCGGCCATCGCCTCCCGTTCGGGCTGGACGGTGGTTGGAGCCGACGGGCTGGAGACCGCGGTCGCGATCCTTCGCGGGCCCTATGGCCCGGAGGTCAGGGTCGCGCTCCTCGGCAATTGGGACGCGGACGGAGCCGGGCCGATGATCGACGGCCTTCGCTCGTGCCACCCGGGCCTTCCCGTGCTGGTGCTGGCGCAGGAAGACGCACTTCCGCGGGCGGTCGACGCCATTCGCGCCGGCGCCACCGACTTCCTGGGGCGGCCGGTCGCTCCCGAACGGCTCCTGGAAGCGCTTTCAGCCGCAGCGGACCGCCGGCGGCCGACGGGCGAGCTCACACCGATCGCCGAGAAGCTGGCGCCGCCGCTCTCGCTGGACCAGCTCGTCGGAGCAACTCCCGAGTTCCGCTCGTCGCTCGCGGTCGCTGCCAAGGCCGCCAGGAACCGGCTTCCGATCCTGATCGTCGGCGAGCCCGGAACGGGGAAGGAAGCATTCGCGCGCGCCATCCACGACGCTAGCCTGCGCTCGAAAGCGCCGCTCGTCTCGCTCGATTGCAAGGCGGTGGCGGCGAACATCATCGACAGCGAATTGTTCGGCCATGAGGCGGGCGCCTTCCCAGGCGCTTTCTCCGCCAAGGACGGCAAGCTGGTCGAAGCTAATTCGGGGACCTTGCTGCTCGACGACATTACCGCCCTTCCCGCTACCACGCAGGAAGCGCTCGACCGCGCGCTGGCGACCGGCGAGGTGCGCCCGGTCGGCTGCAACGGCAGCCACTCGGTCGACGTGCGATTGATCGCGACCTCGGGCCGGCCGCTGGACGATACTTACAATCCCCAGCTTCGGGAGAGGCTGGAGGGCACGGTCGTCACGCTTCCGCCGCTAAGGGAGCGAAGCAGCGACATTCCCGCGCTCACTCGGCACCTGCTGGCGCGCTTTGCCGAGCAAAAGCTGATCAAGCCGCTGACCATCGACAATGGCGCGCTGACGGTGCTGATGCGCTACGGCTGGCCGGGCAATGTCCGACAGCTCGCCGGCGTGCTTCTGCGCGCCGGGCTGAAGTGCGATTCCAGCTCGCTGACAGCCGAGCATTTCCCGCATATCGTCACCCAGTCGCAATTCAACGCGCGGGCGACGGACTTCATTCCGCGCATGACGAAGCAGTCCAGCGACGCAGCCGTCAACGGCATGGGCGCGATCACCGTGTTCGACGAAGAAGGCCACGTTCGCCCGCTCGACGAGATCGAGGCCGACCTGATCCGACTCGCCATCGGCCATTATCGCGGTCGGATGACCGAGGTGGCCAAGCGGCTCGGGATCGGCCGCTCCACCCTCTACCGCAAGCTCGCCGACATCGGCATCGACACCAACGCGGCCTAGAGACGCGGAGTCAGCGCCTGGTCGCGGAGGCCGCGCCAGATTTTGAGCGCCTGCACTGTTTCCGGGACGTCGTGGACTCGGACGATCTGCGCGCCCTGC
>DATAKH010000190.1:0-1923 GCA_036261735.1 Sphingomicrobium sp. | reverse complement strand
CTCGGGCGGCATTCCGGTGCCGGTGTCGCTGATGCACAATTCCACATAATCGCCGTCGTCGAGCTCGGCGTCGCCCTCGACTTGCACCGGGCGGCTTGCGAACTTCAGCACTCCGCCCTCGGGCATTGCGTCGCGGGCGTTGATTGCCAGGTTGAGCACCGCGACCTCGAGCTGGGTCGGGTCGGCCATCACCGCCAGAGTCTCCGATTCCAGGTCGAATTCCTTGGTGATCCCGGGCCCGAGCACGTTCCTTAAGAGCGGCCGCATGTTCTGGATCAGCGGCCCGACCTCGACCGGCCGCACCTCGAGCCTTTGCACCCGGCTGAACGCGAGCAGCTGGCCGGTCAGCCGCGCGCCGCGCTCCGCCGCGGTCAAGGCGTTGGTCGCGTAGCGCTTGAGCTTGGCGTCCTCGAGCCGCTTGGAGACGACGTCGAGGCCGCCGACGACCACCGTCAGCAAATTGTTGAAGTCGTGCGCTATGCCGCCGGTCAGCTGCCCCAGCGCCTCCATCTTCTGGCTTTGCCTGAGCTGCTCCTGCGCCGCCTTGAGCTCGGTGATGTCGCGCGCTTCGAACAGCAGGTACATGACCTTGCCGTCGGGCCCGCGCACCGGCTGAACCGCGACGTCGAGATAGGCGGTCGGGACGCCCGGCCGCTCCATCGTCGCCTGGGTGGTGAACGGCTTGCCCTTCGCCGCCGTCCTGACCGCGCCCTGGATCAGCCCCTTGTGCTGCGGATAGGCCGCGAGCGTCGGCGCTTCCCAGATCTTCTTGCCGATCCCGTCGCGCGCATTCTTCGCCCGCCACGGCGCGTCCTTGCTGTTCATCTCGATGATCGTGCCGTCCGGGGTCAGCAGGCAGAGCACCTCCAGCACGGCCTCGAAGATCGCCCGGAACCGCGCCTCGCTCATCGCCAGCTCCGCGGTCCGCTCCTCGACCAGCGCCTTGAGGCTAAGTTCCGCCTCCTTCGCGACGGTGATGTCAGTCGCCGCGCCGATGAAGCCGACCAGCTCCCCGTCCGGCCCGAACCGCGGCTGCGACACGCTCCTCAGCCACCGCCACTCGCCGTCCGCGCGCTTGTAACGCCCCTCCAGCGTGAACGGCTCGCAAGTCGCTTCCCCGGCGATGCTCTCGGCGACGATCCGCTCGACGTCGTCGGGGTGGATCCGGGTCCGCCAGTCGAGCTTCTGCACCTCCTCGCGACTGCCGCCGACGAATTCCATATAGGCCTGGTTGACGAAGTCGCGGACCCGGTCGAGCCGGGTCACCCACATCATGATCGGCGCCGAATCGGCGATCCTCCGGAACCGCGCCTCGCTCTCGCGGAGCGCCCGCTCGGCGCTTCGCTGCTCGGTGACGTCGTCGACCAGGATGACGATCCCTTCGACCCGCCCGTCGGCGCCCTCCCAAGGCACATATTGCACCTGGACCGCGACAGGCCCGCGGCTGTCATGGTCGTGGTCGGCGACGAACAGCTGCCTCTCCCCCGCCAGAGTCGCCTGGAGCAGCGGCTCGCGATGCTCCCACGCCTTGTCGCCAAGCATCTCGCGCATCGTCTTGCCCAGGATTTCGCCCCTCGGCTTGTCGAACCATTCGGCCATCGCCTTGTTGAGGAAGCGGTAGCGGAAGTCGCGGTCGACGAACGCGCATAGGATCGGCAGCAGGTCGGCGATCGCAAGCATGCCCGGAGCGGTGAACATCTCCGCCGGCATTCCGTGCGGAAGCTGCGCGCTTGGAAGCGTCGCCAGCCGGGCGTCCGTATCTTTCCCCTGTTTTCTCGCCCCCGTAGCCATCGCCCGGACACGATTGCGCGAAATGGTTGAAGAGTCACGTATTTGAATGACGGCGGCTCGTCGGCTGCGCTGAAGTGTCCGGTCCGGCCTGTCCCCGGCAGGTCGGCATGCGCGGAAGTCTTCGGTCCGACC